>JAILJR010000033.1 GCA_024694565.1 Butyrivibrio sp.
CAATAGCCACTCTGTTGGCGGCATCTTTGTCCTTAACATATACTGAATATGAATCAGGAAGCGGGTTCTCAGGCAGGTTCTCCAGCAGATAGCCGTTTTCTCCCCATCTTTCTTTGAGTGTCTCCAGAGCCTGGTCCTTGGTCACATATGTAATGTGGTCGACCCCGTTCATAGCCTCCAGCTGAGCCCCTACACTCTGCGCCGTCTCTTCTGTGCTTCCCTCTGCAAGATACAGCTGGATTACGTTGTAGTCTTTTTCAATTGTAGTAGCGAAAAGATTGATGTTTACAAATGTTACGAAAAACAGTCCGAGTATCAGCATCATGGCAGTAATAGCCATCGTGGACGTGAAATACATTCCCTTGTTACGGTTCATCTGCGAGAAAGACTGTTTGAGATTGTAGCCGAATCTACTCATACACGTCCTCCCCTCCGTTAAGATATGCACTTACCATATCGTCAACGCCGTAATGTTCATGAACTGCATCTTCATGTCTTGCCGGTGTGAAATCATGTGCAGACTGATCCAGATATACGGTCTGTCTGTTATCTTCTTCTATTGTTGTCCGCGGGATAAACAGCTGAGGCTCCTGTATTGACGGTTTTTTGTATCCGTAGCTGCTGCCCTCTTCATCACGTACGATGCGTCCGTGCTCGATTGCAACTACTCTCTTGTTCATTTTGTCAACAATGTCCTTGGCATGTGTAACCATAAGGACTGTAGTTCCTCTTATATTGATCTGCTCGAGCAGTTCCATTATTTCCATAGCGGTGTTAGGGTCAAGGTTTCCTGTCGGCTCATCGCAGATCAGAACTCTCGGCTTGTTGACCAATGCTCTTGCGATGCCTACTCTCTGCTGCTCACCTGCAGACAGTTCAGCAGGATAGCGCTTTGCCTTGTCCTTGATATCTACCAGATCCAGAACGTACGGAACTCTCTCTCTGATTTCTCTCTTTCTTTTGTGAAGAACTTCCATCGCGAAAGCGACATTTTCGTATACTGTCTTCTTCTCGAGAAGTCTGAAATCCTGGAATACCATTCCGACTTTCTGTCTGATAGCCGGTACTTCTCTTCTTCCTATGCGGGTTATGTCTTTGCCTGCAAGAAAAATCTTGCCCTTGTCAGGCTCGATTTCCTTGAGTATAAGTCTGATGAAAGTAGTCTTGCCGGCTCCGCTCGGTCCTACGAGAAATACAAAATCGCCTCTCTTGATATGGACGGATGCATCGATAAGTCCTACATTTTCACCGTATTTCTTGGTTACGTTTTTGAATTCTATCATTGTTCGAAAGCTCTCAATCCGGAGACACTGCCGGCCTATTCCGGCATAATTGTAAAGTCTCCTTGACATTCAACATTATACACAACCCTTAATGCTAATTCCTGAAAACTTAACGAACATTAATGAACATTAAGAAATCTTTCTCCAGACTGAAGCGGCCCCCGGCAGTATGACTTCCGGGGGCTGTTTCGGATTTACCTGGCAAATGGAGGTTAAAATTATTCCGGTCAGGTGTATTATCTGTTAAGTATTGGTCGCGCCTTATCAAACAAGTGTCCTGGCTGCAGCTGCGATATCGTCAGCTGTCATGCCGTATTTCTTAAGAAGCTCAGCCGGTTTGCCGGATTCGCCGAAAACATCGCGCTGACCTACCATTGCGATTCTGCATGGGCACTTCTGTGCAGTAACTTCAGCAACAGCGCCGCCAAGTCCTCCTATTACGGAGTGCTCTTCGACTGTTACGATGCCTTTGCACTCAGAAGCAGCCTTGACGATGATATCTTCATCGATTGGCTTGATTGTGTGCATATCGATAACACGTGCGCTGATTCCCTCTGCTTCAAGAACTTCTGCTGCTTTGAGAGCATCTGCTACGAGGATACCGGTTGCGATGATTGCAACGTCACTGCCGTCTTTGAGAAGATATCCTTTGCCGATCTCAAGGTCTGCATCCTCAGCGTACAGATCCGGTACGCCGGCTCTTCCGAGTCTGATGTATGCAGGGCGGTCCTGATCGAATTCCTGTCTGAGGAGAATCTTGGTGCTGACTCCATCGGCAGGATTCAGAACTACCATATCAGGAAGAACTCTCATCAGAGCGATGTCTTCAAAAGTCTGATGTGATGCTCCGTCCTCGCCTACTGTGATTCCGCCGTGAGTAGCGCAGATCTTAACATTCGCATGTGTATGTGCAATTGAGTTGCGGATGATCTCAAATGATCTTCCTGCAGCGAACATAGCAAAGGTGCTGGCTGCAACTACATGACCTGAGTGAGCAATACCTGCTGCTTCAGCATACATATCCTGCTCGGAAATACCTACTTCAACAAATCTCTCAGGGAAAGCTTTTTCAAATATATCTGTCTTGTTTGAGCCTGAAAGGTCAGCACTCATGGCTATGAGATCCTGTCTCTCTGCGCCGTATTCAGCAAGGAACTCGCCGTATGCCTGTCTTGTTGCTACTTTCTTAACATCAGCCATTACTTCTCACCTCCGAGTTCTTTGATTGCGGCTTCAAGCTGCTCGTCACTAGGAGCTTTGCCATGCCATCCTGCCTGATTCTCCATGAAAGAAACACCCTTGCCCTTGACAGTCTTCGCAACGATGCATACAGGCTTGCCCTTAACTGCCATAGCCTTCTCATATGCATCAAGCAGAGACTGCATATCATGTCCGTCACAGACAAATGTTTCCCAGCCAAAAGCTGCGAATTTATCATCAATCGGAGCAACTTTCTTGACTGTATCGACAACTCCGTCTATCTGCAGGTTGTTCCAGTCAACAACTGCGATGAGATTGTCAAGTCCGTGCTTTGCAGCTGAAAGAGCTGCCTCCCATATGATGCCTTCCTGCAGTTCACCGTCACCTGTTACGACAAAGGTTCTGCGTGACTTTCCGTCAATCTTGTCAGCAATTGCCATTCCGACAGCTACAGAAAAGCCCTGTCCGAGTGATCCTGTGGACATCTCAACGCCCGGGCAAAGTTCCATACTCGGATGTCCCTGAAGTCTGGATCCAAGCTTGCGGAGTGTAAGCAATTCAGCAGGATCAAAATATCCTCTGTGCGCGAGAACCGAATACAGAGCCGGAGCAGCATGTCCCTTGGAGAGAACCAGTCTGTCCCTGCCCTCCATCTTAGGATCTTCAGGATTGACATTCATAACATTGAAATAAAGTGAAACGAGTATATCGGTCACGGATAGCGACCCGCCCGGGTGTCCTGCACCGGCAGAATGGATGCCTCTGAGAGCATCGATCCTTACATCGCGGGCTATTTCTCTAAGCTCCTGTACAGTTTTCAAAATCATACCTCCAGTCATGAAAACGAATATACACTTATTCATTAGTTCGGTAATTCATTTTTACATACGCACCCACCATAGTCAATGAAATTTGTCGGACATATTGGTAATTATTTTTCAACATACGGAATATTATTATTTGTTTTTATCTTGGCGGAGCCGTGTTTTTTCCGCTGCTGCCGATTCATAATCCGCATGCTGCTGCCTCCGCAATCCGGGCAATAAAACCTGCTAACAAAATTCAAGTGTTAATTTGAATTTGCTAGCAGGTTTCTCAATTTAAATAAATGCATCACTAAAAGACTGGACAATGTTCCAGTCTAATTAATGTATTTCATATTTACTCATTTATCAGCTATAAACCTCCATTACTCTTGCGTAATAGATTCGAAGGAATTTGTTGAGTCCTGCAACCTTTGCCACCTTCTTAGGCTTTCCTTCAGCTTCCTTTTTCAAAATAAATCTGTATACGACATTATCTTCAGGTTCTGCATGGCTTTTTAGCATTCGCATCACCTCATAGCCTGTCTTCCGAATGGCGGAGGATCCTCTTTTAGATATATTGCGGTTTGTTCCTACAAATTGTCCGGATTGATATGGAGGCGCATCGATTCCCGCATAAGCAATCAATGCTTTTCCGTTATGAAATCTCCTCACATCACCAATGTCAGCGATAAGTCTCGGTGCGAGAACATCACCTACACCGCCCATCGAGCGTACAACAGTATACTCTGGTAAAGTATTTGCTATTTCCTGCATCCGTGCTAATATCGTGTTAAGAGTTTCATCGACTCTTCTCAGGACTTCAACAGCCTGAAGTACCAGCATTTTGGTGGTTTGATCTGCTGGTAGTGTAGGGATGCCTTCTTTAGCCATAGAGTATATCTTAGCAGCTTTATTCTGGCTACGATGGTATCCCTTTTTCTTTGCCCATTTGAGGTAACTCTCTACAAATTGCCTTTCAGATTTTCTCCTTATGTTGTCATAATGCCAATAATGCTCAACAAAATCGGCTAGCTTATCTCTGCCTTTTTCCGGATCCCAGCTTTTGAATTCTTTCTTTAACCCTGGCATAGTATAGTCCAGGATATGAGTCAGTTCCTGAAGCGATGCAATATGAATCCTCATATAATGTCGGTACTGTCGACTCAATAAAGTCAATTCCCTGTATTTATCCTCAGAACTGAAATAATCCATAAGCGAATCCCATTTATCTAAGCCATACTTGGCTATGACCATTGAATCTGCCTTGTCAGTTTTGACTCTTCTTAGTCCTTGCACTCTGTACTGCTTCATCTGGTATGGATTGACCACCGCAACGAACACACCATGATCTTTCAGATATGTCAGCACCGGTAAATGGTAAATGCCTGTGGCTTCCATAACGACTTTCACCTCATCATTAAGACTTTTAATGATCTTGATCAAAGCCTTCAGCTCAGAGTCCACATGTTTAATTTCCATTGGGCCTGCAACTATCTCGCCAAACGGCTTCATCAGACACACGGTGCTTTTACTCTTAGAAACATCAATTCCAACGCTTACCATAACGAACGAACCTCCTTAAATTGTTTTGCAGTTGTTTCCACCCGCACTTATTACAACTCATTTTAGTCCGTTACACGGGAGTCTCTCCCAACCTGCTTAAACGAGCTCATATAATAAGGGGATGGCTGACAGTTTTATTGCCGGATGCTATGACCCAAAAAGCCCCTCGCCAAGCCAACTGATTCCCTTATTATATAAAAACAAGTGCAGCTGCAGAGATTACTCTCTGGCAACTACACTTTCATGGTAATCGAATAGGGGCTAACTTGTAGCCCCTTTCACACCACCGTACGTGCCGTTCGGCATACGGCGGTTCAACCCAATAAATAGTAATCTACACAGCTGAGAAGTCCTCGCCTTGCGAGGATTTCTTTGCTGATGAGGTGTAG
>JAILJR010000071.1 GCA_024694565.1 Butyrivibrio sp.
ATACACCATTTCTGCCGTGTGCCTGTGCGTAACCGGTTAGTCCCGGTCTTATATCATGTCTGTGATGCTGTTCTTCGTTGTACCTGTCCAGATATCTGACCAGCAATGGTCTGGGACCAATCAGAGACATATCCCCCTTCAGTATATTAAACAACTCCGGAATCTCGTCCATGCTGGTCCGGCGTAACCAGGATCCGAAGGGGGTCAGTCTTACACTGTCCGGAAGCAGTTCTCCCTTCTCATCTCTTTCATCCGTCATAGTGCGGAATTTATAGAGCCTAAATATTCTTTCTTTTCCTGTTTTTGGGTCAATCTTTCCGGGACGATCCTGTTTGAACAAAACCGGTGATCCCTGCTTTATCCTCACTAATATTGCAAGTATGGCATACAACCAGCAAAAGAGGATCAGCACGATCAACGAAGCAACGATATCTATCAGCCTCTTAAAGAACAGAGCATAGGGCCCTCTTTTCGCCTTTTCCATACGATACTCTCTCCGTTCTCTTATTCAAAACAAGCCTTAATGACTTCTATGATCGCATCCTGCTGTTCAGCAGTCATCTTGTTATCACTAGGAAGACATAATCCTCTGTCGAAAATATCCATGCCCACATCAACAGCTTCACCCTCTATGTAAGCATTCGTCATCGCTCTTCCGCTGCCGCTTTTAGTAATAAAAGGATTCATTCTGTAAATAGGCTGCATATGCATCGGCTTCCAGATAGGTCTGCCTTCTGCGTTGATGAATGAGATTGCATCCAATATCTCTGTTGGGCAACTCTTGCCCTTTTCTGAAATATACAGAGGCTTCCTCTCGGAACGAACCTGCTCACACATCGCATCCGCGTCTATAATCAGACAACTCAACCAGTAATTCGGCTCACTGTTATCCCCATCAAAAGGATTCATGGAAACAGGAAGATCTTTTAACCCTTCCTTATATCTTTCATATATTGCCCTTTTCTGAGAGATGTGCTCTTCCAAATGTGGATACTGACCTCTTACAACACCGGCAATTACATTTGACATACGATAGTTGTAACCGATCTCCTCGTGCTGATACCAAGGTGCATTCTCTCTGGCCTGTGTAGACCACTTACGCACCTTATTTGCGGCTTCCTTGCTGTCTGTCAGAAGCATTCCACCGGCGCTGCCTGTGATGATCTTGTTACCATTAAAACTGATGCAATTGTACTTTCCAAATGTTCCGGTCTCTCTCCAGTAGGCCTTTGTCCTTCTTCCAACATCGCCTTCGGGCTCATTTGATTTATATTTTGATCTGTACTTAGCTCCAAGGCTCTCAGCGGCATCCTCTATGATAATTGCACCATGCTTATCGCATACAGCCTTCAGCTCATCGATCTTGCCCGGTGTTCCATACAGATGAGCCATGACCACCAGCTTAACATCCGGATAGATTTCAAAAGCCATTTCCAAAGCTACCGGATCCATGTTCCAGGTGTCATACTCAGTATCAATGAATATCGGAATACCACCCTCATAGCAAATAGGATTCACCGTAGCATCAAACGTCATATCACTGGCAAATACATATTTACCCTTCAATGCACCTTCATTTGGTGCCGGCTGCCCGTACAGTTCCTGCCCTGCCAGTTTCATTGCCAGATGCAATGCTGCCGTTCCGGCAGACAGAGCCACTGCATACTTGCACCCAATCTTCTCGCATGTAATTTTTTCTATCTCATTGATATTCGCTCCAACCGTAGACATCCAGTTGGTTCTATATGCTTCGTCTACATATTCAATTTCTTCTCCATGCATTGTTGGAGAAGAAAGCCATACTTTCTTTTCAAAAGGCTTAAACTTATTTCCCTTAAAATCAAATGCCATCTTGTTACACTCCCGTCATCAGAAAAAAGATACTTCCTCACTTCCGACCCAATTAACATTTGCGTCGGGAATCTCTTTCAGGTTTACGACCGCTTTGCCATCCTCGATGTCAATACGCTCCACCCTGTACCGCTTCTCAAACTGATAAGCAGCCATCGCTTCACCATTCTCAAAGGATATCTCTTCGCCCGCTCCCCTGCAGATTACAGATAACAGTATTAATCCGATTAATGATAAAATAACATCTATTATTCGTTTGATTATTGACTCGTAAATACCCTGTTTATAGTCATTATCCCCTATCGCTTCCAAATGACCACTTACACCATCAGCGTTTGGTTTTTCATTAGAATCTTCTATAAATTTTACTTTTTTTCCTTCGAAAACATTCCTATCAATTTCTTTAGGCATCATTCTGATATTCCCTTTTTATATTTTCCCTCTATTAACAAAAATTGCCCCCTTATCATTCCGGCAAATAAGAAAACCGAACAAAGTGGATAATTCATAATTCTTAAATCCTCCGTACATGAATATAGAAAAACTCCAAAAAAAGGAAGCAACAAAATCATTTTTTGATGAAGCTCTACAATCGAAGAAAAACTTAGCTTAATGATATCTTTAAATATCAACAATAACAAAATCATTATCGCTAAAAAAGGTATTACTCCACCACAATATGCAATATTAGTCCAAGCAAGGTGTGTAGTTGTATACCCCAATCCATATTCCGTGTGATTCCCTCCAAATGGATATTTTAATAAATCATATATTGCCTGTAAAGACCATTTAACCCTGACATTATTAAAAATACCA
>JAILJR010000077.1 GCA_024694565.1 Butyrivibrio sp.
TTCTGCATTGCTTCATAGACTTCGTCTGATGACAATGACTCTCGCTTGGCTCGCTTCAACAGCTTATGCTGTTCATCAGACATACGACTGCAGTCGAGCCCAAGATACATCCATGCGGGATTGTCTTTTTTGCTACCGACCATTACGGGACGTTTTATGATAAAAAGTTACCTGTCCTCATATTTGACAAAGTTCTCCTTTGCCTCAATAGTTGACAGTTCGCTTCTTATGAGCTCTTTGAATGTCTTATCGTTGGAACCAATGCGGGTTATAAACCCTATCTTGCACTTGTGATTCTCGTCATAAAGCCAGTATTTATCGCAAATTTCATAATTGATATATTTCAAAAAATAATGTGCTAATAAAAAGCTATAGGGAAGTCAAGTTAATCTTGAAGGGATACCTGACGGTTGGAAAGAAAGCTCTTTACTTGGCATCGCTGATTATCTTAACGGTCTTGCCATGCAGAAGTTCCGTCCCAAAGATGATGAACAAGGACTTCCAGTCCTTAAAATAAAAGAACTTCAAAAAGAGGCGTGTGATGCCAGTAGCGAATTATGCTCTCCATCTATCAAGCCTGAATATAAGGCGCGTCATATCCTTAAGATCCTTTTTCTTGATGTCACGATCAATCATTAGCTTGAATAATCTTTTGTACGATACTGCCATTAGTCCTTTCCTCTTCTGCAAAAAACGCACAGTTATACGCTCTAATAGTATATCATATTGGTTATTCGAAAGCCGCATTATTCACACGTTCACACGAGTGAAATTTCTATAAAAGTGAATTCTATGAAAAACTAGAGTAACACCCTCGGACATCACTCCCAGCGATACTGAACATATAGACACGGTCACATAACAGTAAGTCTCATTAAGGCGATACACAATAAAAGCCAAATTTCATTAGCATATATATATCACTGCTTCAATACCTCAAATTCTCCCTCTTAGCACAATACAAAAAAGGATCGGCTTCCCGATCCTTTTGAAAGTTACTTATATTCTTATTCTAGCGACGTTTGTCATTACTTTACATCAAGTACTCTGCATTCTGCACCAATACTTTTTGCCCCCTTGGCTCAGGAATGCTCCAAAAGTGCTTTTATTTCCTCCAGTTCTTCCTCGGAAACCGGGTGCTCAGAGGCTTCCACCCAATAGCCCTGAGACATCAGGAAATCGGGGTCATCCCTGTACACATCTCCATTGAAGGTATCCACCAAAGCGTAGGTGTCGTCTTCAAAGTGAACGATATAGCTGTTACCCATATTGTGATCTTCTACTGTAAACTGCATAAGACAAATCTCCCTTCAGAAGTTATTTCTCCATAATGAATTTCAGATCTTCAAATGTTACCGTGTGGCCATAGCAGTCCCAGAGCGTTACCTTTATATCGCCGTCTTCTGGTTTTCTGCCGTATTCTTCGGCATTTTTATTTACAATATTTACAGCGTCGTAAATCTGCTTTACATCAGGATTGTTCTTTATTGCTTCAAGATCCTCCATTTTTGAGAAGTCCCACTTGGGTGTTTCTTCATCATCTTCTCTTTTTTTCTTTTCTTTATTTGACATAACAATGGTGAGCTCATCTATCTCAGCAGCACCTACCTGGCCATGCAGCTGTGCCTCAAAGTACTTCTGGATACCTCTGTCTCCAATTACCGTAAGAGCTTCCTGCTCTGCTGACTGAATATCCTTATAGTCATTTTCCTTAAGCGCCTTTGCCCTGAAATAAATCGCCGAAAGGTTCGCTCCACAACCTGCAATATCGATATCACCATGAACACTTCTTGCATGTTTAACATCATAGAAGCTCAGACTTTTCATGTACAGATCCTCGTCTATGATCTGTCCCATGCTGTTGCCACAGGTAAAGGTGGCTCTTCCTGCCATCTTGTCCTTTTTAAGCTTAAATGATACCGTGCCATATTGTTTGCAGGCATCACCCTTCCCAAATCCGCTAAATTCCTTCGCATTTTTGCCCCCAAGAATTCCAAAGGAAAATGCCTCATGAGTTTTTAGCTTGGTATTTTGGGAAAATTGCTTTTCCATAAGAGACGCATACTTTCCACTCTTACCATTATAAGCACTGCGATATCTGCTGTTGAGGATACTGGTAACCGCATTGGCATGGACTCTGAAACGCAGCTCCGATGCGTCAGCAAGCTTTTTTAGATACTCTTTTACAATAGTCTTGACCTCCTGGGGTGTAGCCGAAGGATCCTTCTCTTTTATGACCTGCATCTGTTTTGTCAGAACATAGTCCATCTTCTCCTGATCTGACAAAAGAGCTTTCCGTTTAATTGCTTCAAGATCCAGCTCAAGATTATTATCAATGGGCTTTAAGTGCTCTGCAAGTTCATCCTTGTAGGCCTGATCCAGCTCGGTGTATTTGTCTTTTTTGTGCTGATCACCCTTTTCAACTTCCTTACGCTTATTCTCCAGCTGAAGTCTTTCAGTTTCCTTATTGATACTGGGAGTGTAGGTAACCTGGTTTGCCATATTCTCCACATGCTCCCACTCATTCCTTGCCTGGATCAGTTCCCTCTGCAAAAACTGGAAGAGTTCTCTGTACTTGTCTTCCTTTCCCGTAAGAAGAACATTCACATGCTCAAGCTTAAGCTTCCTCTCGTATACCTTTGGAGCCTGCCTCTTAAGGGTCTCCATCTTTTTGATGTCATCGTCAGACATGTCCTTTATTTTCTTTTTGTTAAAGGAATTGAGCCTGAATATGGTATAGTTACTCTTTATGATCTCGTCAAAAGACCTCCCGGTATTGCCCAGCTCCTGGAGCATCTTACGAAGCTTAACGGCAGAAGAGCTCTTTTTCTCGGCTCTTCTTCTGATCTCCCTGTCTGAGGCGTGTGGATCCCTGTTTCTCTGGGTAGTCTTGTATCTCTCAGTCACCTGTTTCTCGAACTGGTCAGCGTGAATCTCCTCCAGTCCTGTAACTGTCAGAACGTTATCCTGCTGGCTTTCCTGCTGAAGCTTCTCATTCATTTCTGATATTTTTATGGTCTGTGCCTGATTCACCTGCGTCGGAAGATGCAGATTCTGTTTTAATTGTGATTCCTTTGAATCCAGATTTTCCTTAAAAATTCCCATGACGTTCTCCTCTATAAACGCTTGTTTATACCTGACTTATTCCGCCTACTGCGGATTCCGTAAGCTCCCGGAAGATGAGCGCTAACGTTATCCTGCTCCTATAAATAATATGAATAGATTCTTGTCCTGATGTTTTCAGGAGTTTCCGAAAACCCAAATCTTGATATGAGACTCTTTACCTCTTCCGTGAAGGGACAGATTATAACCTCCGTGTCCCTGGGATATTTGTCCAGGGCGTTAACCAGGGTGTGAAATAATAGTTTCATTATCTCCTGGGGCGTCTGTCCTCTTGCATCCATCCACTGAAATTCGAGTTTTCCGTCATCAACTTCTGCGATGGTGACCCCTGCCACCGGCTCATCGTTCTTTATCAGGAAACAGGAAAGTTCCTGATTTCTTTCATCCGGGAAATACCGGTTGTAAGGGTACATATTATTATACGAATCAACCTGGTGCTTCGTCAGATTTTTTCCAAAAATATATTTGGTATTTTCCCTGGAGTCCTTTGATTTCTTAAAAGAATTTACCGTCTCACCCTGGGCTTTGACTATATCATAGAGGGGAGCGCTGAACTTGCGGACATCACTCTCTACAGGGAAAAACCCTATCTCCAGCATGGTAAAGTCATACTCTTTTAAAAACTCCTCGGTGCCACCCACAATGTACTCGATCTTGTAGATATTGTGCCAGTTCTGATCCGTCACAAAATCTGCCAGCTCTTTTTCACAGACACCCTCATTTACTTCGGGCACATGCTCCAGGGAGCGGACCTCAAGGATAGCATTGTTTACAAACAGGATCACAGCTCCCATTGGAGTCTTACCCACATAAAATCCCAGAGAAATACATCTCCTGTCGTTTCTTATGTGATTTAGCTTGTCTGGTATAAAGGGTTCAAATGCTGAGTAATTATCTCTTGTTATCTGACAAAATTTCATAGTTAGCCTCTCTAAGAATATTTTTACGATTATCATTATATGATGTCGAGGTCATAGCCCCGGAGCCCCCGGCGACTTTTAACCTCAACATCATTATATCAGAATGACGAAGTAATGCCATTCCTGTACTTGAGTGTATTACCGGCTCCGAATCTTCTCATGGCTGTAAACATCTTTCGTCGAATGACCCTTGTCATAACGTTCATAAAGTCATCCGTGCCATTGAGCTTATCATTGGTGTAGCCGGCTCTCTCCATTGCTTCTATAAGCTCATCCATCATGTGATTGGCTGCCTTCTGTGACAGGTCTCCTATTTTTTCGGCAAGCTCGTTAAACTCTTTGTCCTCTACTTTGACCTGCTCTTCATTCCTGCAATAGGAGATCTGCCTGTTCATCAGCTTTTCCTGTTCATCACAGGCCTTCTTCAGTTCCTCGCCGTACTTACTGTCAGAAAACCGTGCTTCAACTGCCTTGAATGCCCTTTCAAAGACTTCTCTATTTTCCGTAATTTTCTTTTCAAGGTCATCAGGCGCATCCTCCCTGGATATACTCTGCGGCTTAAAAAGATTTACAAGAAGATTCCTATTGATATCCTTGTTCTTACGGGCCTCCGGTACTTCTCCTCCCTCTGCCCTGATCCTTTCCTGATCTCTCCTAAAGCATTGCCTTATATTTTATATCCTCAACGTTATCGAGAAAGAGATTAACTTCATCCAATGTAAGGACTATCGGCAGAGGCTGATCTTTTATCATGCGTGGAACTAAAATCTCATCCCAAAGTATGCCGAGAACAAACTTGTAAAAAAAACGAATTGATGAGTTATAGAGATTCAAGGTTGTAGCTTTTAACCCTTCATCTTTTTTTCTCAGAAGAAAATCTCGTACATCCTGGCAAGTGAGCTCCTTAGGATCTTTTCCGACATAGTTTAAAAAATAAGCAACATAGTTA
>JAILJR010000092.1 GCA_024694565.1 Butyrivibrio sp.
AAATCATCTTTGGATGCCGGCGTAACGGTGTACCAGTCATAGCTGTTGTTCAGGTACTCCACAGCTTCCTGCACAGTAGCACAGTTTTGTGAGATCAACTGCACTGCAGTTGTTGTGCAGGCTCGCAGTTCACTCCATGGAGTTCCATCATCACGAGTTTTCTCTCCTTGAGAGGAATGCAGGCCATAGCAAAGAAGCTTTTCGTTCTTTTCCCTCATATTCGATTCTATGTACAGCCCTTTTTCATTCAGACAATCTGAGGCCAAGAGCATCAATACGTCTTTTTCACTCTCCTCCAGCTCGTCTAATTTCTGTACTTCCTCATAAGTTTTATAAAAATTGGGCATGTATGTTACACAGACGTTCTCGTACTTTCCATATGTCGTCTTAAACACATAAGCAGGCATCTGAGAGATATCCAGGTCCAGATTGCGTCCCATAATGACCTCACCTTTACTGTTCTTTTTTGCCATGGCAGTACACCCGGATGTCGGCAGCTCCCCATGGTCAGCAATATCGTTAAAGGCGTCAATTCCGATTTTCTCCGCCGCCGGGTCGGTAAAGTCAGGCAGCTCGATCACATAATTACCCAGATCCTTGAATCCCTTGTGCTCTACTATCTCTCCCTCCCAAGTCTTTTGACCTTTTGCTGTAGTTTTTTCGGCAAAAGCCGGTGTTGTGCTCAACAGGATGGCAGCCATGAGCACAAGTGCAAATTTGCTCATATTTTATATCCCCCTTTCAGCTTTGATATGTAATTATGTATAATACTACATTTATATTATGCAAAATTATATGGTATTTGTCAACACAACAACTATATGCGCAGCATTTTATATTTATTATTCACAATGTACTCGGAATCTCAATAATCTTTGGTATTCGCCCTTGTCCTAAAAGAATGTCACTAAATACACACCGCCTTGGACGCGTCCCAATCTTATGTGCATTATGTTATAAAACGCTTCAAATCCTGGTCCGTAATTGAGTTTATAAGTACCGTCTCATGCTTTCTTTTTCCTCCCATTCATCCACATCCAACGCATAATACTCGGCGATTTGCGTCCGCATACAGTAAGCGTAATACAAAAGAAATAGAGATCAGGCATGACGTTCATTCTCCAAAATGAACAAGAAGCAGTCTGCAACATTCAAAAAAATTGTATAATTAAACAAATTGTAGTAGGAGAATCGATTAATATATGGTGCATTTGTTACATAGAGTTACATCGGGTTCTTAAAACTGTAATGGAAAGAGGCAAAACCTAATATGAAAGAAAAATGGTACTTTTTGGAAAATATTGTAATTATTGCATTTCTTTTTATCCCGATAACAACGTTTACGGTACATGCTGACACTGAAAACCTGATTCATGAAGTAGCTGTTGAAAATTATCAGGTATGGGATGATGGCATGACAGAATGGGAAAATGCCCGTCTGTCTTATGAAGAATAACTCAATTATTCAACAAATGGAACCGATTTTGATAAGAATTTGATGAACATCACATATGATGTAATTTATCTTGATGAAAAGGGAATCCGACCTGGACAGACATTAAATGCTTCTGAATGTCAAAACCGATACATCAGATAACGATATGCTTCTTACCTTTGACTGGTTATACATTCATTTTGGTGCTACAGACGAGGGCTACGATGATAATACCCCGGACTCTGTTTTCACCGGGACATGGGATAATGGTACCATTACTGCACTCGGACCCGGAAAGGTCACTATGACAGACTTCTATTATGACAATGGCTTCGAATATGCCATAGGCAGCATGATAGTACCAGATGGAACGACAGCAAAAATCTTTCTCGTAAGGCCATAACTACTATCGTAGTGACGCCGGAACGGTTCTTCCGTAACTATTATCATTGTGACAAGCTGCAGATCTCGGATTACTTCCGAATCTGCAGCTTATCTATTCAAATTCCTATTCGATTGTGAGGCTGGACTTTTGGGTGGTAGAATTCAGCCTGTACTCTTCCTCCGTAATCAGTCCTTTTTCCCGCAGCTTCTTAGTAATCTTCTCCGCCTGCATGTAGTTGAACTCCTGCTGAAGCTGCTCCTGGGTGAAGCGGTGCTCCTGTGGTGCGATATCCTGATCGGAGGGCATGATCTTAGTTATCTGCATATCCTCGTTCTCCCTTCTGAGGAACTTTTCCATCCCTCTGCCTTCCTACGCCCAGAAACGAGGTGTTTTTACAGAAGAAAATAAAATCGAGTAGGAGGAAATTCCTCTAAGTGAGGAATTTCCGACCTCTCACACCACCGTGCGTACCGTTCGGTACACGGCGGTTCAATCAACTTAACAAGTGACCCGCCTCTTGGCGTAGTAGTCAACCATGGAGACTAATCCAAATCGGGTTAGTCTCTCTTTTGTAATAGCCATATTCATGGCGCCACGCTGACATATAAAAGCAATCCTTGCTCCACTATATGCCGTAGACCATGCATACTTTCGACTGATACCAAGTTTAATCAGGTTTGCCGCTCTGTTCTTCGGTGTTTTCCAGTGTTTCCAGATACACATCCTCAGACGGTATCTGATGTTACTGTCCAGTCGCTCGCACAATCCTTTCATGCTCCCGATTTTGAAGTAGTTTATCCATCCTCGGATGAGCTGGTTTAATTTCAGCACCTTGTAATCATTGCCTACTCCCCAGTTCCTACATGTCAGTTTCCTCATCTGTGCCTTGAACTTTGCTATAGCTTTCGGATGTGGTCTGGCTTTATACATTTTGGCGAATGGGTCATAATAAAATCCAAACCCAAGATACTTGATTCCCT
>JAILJR010000236.1 GCA_024694565.1 Butyrivibrio sp.
ACCTCGCTTAGATGATGCACTAGACTCGACAATACCTCGTCAAGTGCCCACCTATGGCTCGCACTAAGCTCGAAAAAACCTCGCTAAGTGCTCTGCTCAAAGTACCGACGAGCTCATAGGGCCACTCAGCCTCTTGTGAAATATGCACAGCCGGAGCCGGCCTGGCGAGCTTTTGTCGGGCAACTCATAAAATATACCCTGTAGAATAGACAACGAGTTTTTTGAGTTACCCTTGTTTTTGGACATTGCTTTTCTGCCTGTTGTTATTGCAGAAGCTAAGTCTGATTTTTTCGACATGAAAAAGCACCCTGCACTGATATGGTGCAGGGTGTCTTAACATGATTAATTTGATTTTTGTCCGAACTTGCTGCCCAAGAATAAGGTAAGCGCTCAATGTTGCCTCCGTAACTACAGAACCAAATTGAGTGCTTACACACTAAACTCTGAATTGTAACACGAATGCATCTATACTGTTTGTCAAAACCCCTCCACTTGTTTACAATGATAAGTGGAGGTTTTTTATGAAGACTGGACTTGTGGTGCTGAATTATAACGATTCAGAGACTGTTATTGAATTCCTTGATAAAATAAAAGAGTACAATACGATAGATAGCATTGTTGTTGTCGATAATTGCTCAACGGATGATTCATATGAAAGGATTCGGAGGGCGATTGAGAATGCGGAGACAGGGACTGGCGAGAGTGTAAATCTGTCGGAGGAGAAGTGCGACAAAGAAGGAGCAGGTTCACCGGAGGAGAAGTGCGAGGAAGAGGGAGCAGGCTCACTGGAGGAGAAGTGCGAGGAAGAAGGAGCAGGCTCACCGGAGGAGAAGTGCGAGGAAGAAGGAAACGGCTCACCGGAGGAGAAGCCTCATGAAACCGGGAGAAAACGGAAGGAGCGCATAGGCCTTATCCGCGCTGATGCGAATAAGGGGTATGCGGCAGGAAATAATCTTGGCGTTAAGTATCTCATGAAGAATTGCCACCCGGACTGTATTGTTATTTCAAATCCTGATGTATTTTTTTCTGAAGAAACGCTCAAAACGATGCTGCGACACCTTGAAAAGCTTCCTGATGCGGGACTCATCTCATGCAGGATGAACTGTCTTTCATCAATCAGTATGCCGACGGCCTGGAAGCTTCCGGGGTTCAGGGACTGCCTGCTGCAGGATTCTTTTATTATAAAAAAGATATTTGGAGATTCCACGGAGTACCCCGCGGAATATTTCTCAGAGGATATTAATAAGGTGGATGTGGTGCAGGGGTCTTTCTTTGCGTTCAGACCGGAAGCATTCAGGGTGGCTCATGGGTTTGATGAGCATACTTTCCTGTATTACGAGGAGAATATTCTTGCCCGGCGCCTTAAAAATGCAGGAAAACAGAATTATCTTGTCAACACCTGCTCATATGACCACTACCACTCTGTCAGCATCAACAAGAGCGTAACGTCAGTCAAAAAGCGCCTTGAAATAGCTTACGAAAGCCGACTATGGTACTGCAGGAGATATCTGCATATCAACAGGCTTCAGGAGAAGCTGCTGGGACTTTTTCATAAGATTGGAGTGCAGAACTACATTATTTATAAAAAGATCTTCCGGTGATTGATGACCTGAAAGCGAAAGAAGCGACAGAGTGAATAATCCGTTCATATAGTCAGTAAGCTTCCGGATATTTACAGCAAATATCGCGCAAACATAAATCATCCTAAGGCATCCGCAGCGAAGGGTATCACCTTAGGGACAACTCAACAACTCAAGGAGGGAACATCATGAATGAAATGAATACCAAAGCAATGTACAAGCTGTCTTACGGCCTTTTTGTGTGTACGGCGAAAAGGGGTGATAAGTTGAATGGCTGTATCATCAACACCGCAGTGCAGGTGGCTTCTGACCCGAACACGATCTCAATTGCAGTCAACAAGGCTAATTTTACACATGACATGATCAAAGAGACAGGTCTTTGCAACATTTCGGTCATCAGCAACGACGCTAAATTCGAGCTTTTCAAGCACTTTGGGTTCCAGTCGGGGCGCGATGTGGACAAGTTTGCAGACTTCCCCAAGTCTTCGTATGAGCTTTCAGATGCAGGTATCCCGTTCATCACAGAGGGAACCAATGCCTGCTTTGCGCTCAAGGTTAAGCAGGAGGTTGACCTAGGGTCACACACTCTTTTCATATGTGAACCCACATTTATGACGGTTCTGTCTGATACATCCTCCTGTACCTACGAGTATTATCAGAACAATATCAAGCCAAAGCCCCAGGCTGTCGGAACGACTCCAAAAGGCGAGACCGTGTGGAGATGCACGATCTGCGGATACGAGTACGTCGGAGAGGATCTTCCCGATGACTTCATCTGCCCGATCTGTAAGCATCCAAAGGACGACTTCGAAAAAATAATCAGATAATGGTCCCCGGGGACGGGGGTTGCGGTCCATTTGATTTCATGGATTTTGGTCCCCGGGGACGGAGGTTATGGACCATTTCGTAAAAAATGAACCACAACCCCCGACCCCGAGGATCATTTCGTGAAAAATGGACCACAACCCCGCCACGGAGACCATTATGAATTAAGAAAGAAGATAAGTATGAATGACAGGAAATTGCCTATTGGTATACAGAGCTTTGAAAAACTTATAGTTAATCATAATCTGTATGTTGATAAAACAGAGTATATTTATCGTCTTGTGCAGACGAATGTTCCGTATTTTCTCAGCCGTCCCCGCCGGTTCGGGAAGAGCTTGCTACTCTCCACGATTAAGGCTTATTGGGAGGGGAGAAGGGAGCTTTTTGAAGGCCTGAGGATAGAGGCGCTTGAGAATAATAATCCGGATGCGTGGTTGGATTACCCGGTGTTTTATCTGGATTTTAACAGGGCAGATTTTTCTGAGAAGGGTGTATTGGAGGCAATAATTGAGGTTCAGCTTGGGGAGTGGGAAAAAGAGTATGGGGAAACTCCCAAAGAAGCACCTCTTGGAGCAAGATTTGGACTGCTTTTAAAGGCTGCGGCCGAAAAGACCGGAAGAAAGTGTGTTGTGCTGGTTGACGAATATGATAAGCCATTGCTGGAAACTATGAACAGCTTAGAACTTATCGAGCATAACAAAGCAGTTTTTAAAGGCTTTTTCAGCGCTTTAAAAGTGAGGATGCGAGTATCCGGTTTATTTTTATTACCGGTGTGACCAAGTTTAGCAAGGTGAGTATTTTCAGTGATCTGAATCAGCTGAGGGACATATCTCTGAGTCAGGACTTCTCAGAAATATGTGGCATTACCGAGCAGGAAATGCAGGAAAACTTCAGACCGGAGATAGAGAAGCTTGCCGGGGAGCAGGGCATGACTTTTGAGGAGTGCCTTGCAAAGCTCAGGCAGGAATATGACGGCTATCATTTTCATCAAAAGGGAAAAGGAGTGTATAATCCTTATAGTCTTTTGAATGCATTGGCAGACAGAGAGTTTGATGCTTATTGGTTTGAAACGGGTACTCCGACTTTTTTGGTTAAAAGACTGAAAGATATAAGGTTCGATGTCAGAAAATTTACTGATGGATCTCTTTATGCGACAAAGCAAATGCTTAAGGATTATCGGGACAACAACCCCGACCTTATTCCGTTGCTGTACCAGACAGGCTATCTGACGTTAATTGATTATAATTCAGAGGACAGATCCTACACCCTGGGATTTCCAAATGATGAGGTGAAATTTGGTTTTTATGGACTCAGCTTCACGTCAGATGACGGAGTGGAAGGTTGAGGCGGAATAATGGGCCGCGGGCATCGACGCCTGATGGCAACGTGACATATGGTAACAAGATTGTACAGAAATGATAGAGACGCTACACTAAACCATGTTGAGGAGACAGATCATGAAGATTCTATGGATTTCGCCGTTCCTTCCGTATGACAATGTGGATCATGCGGGCGGGAAGGTACTGAATTATTTTATAAACAGATTTGCAGATGACCGGAATTATGAAGTGAGATTTGTGGGACTTGCATGGCCTAAGGAATATGAGAGCTTTACTCTCGACAGGAAGCTGAAGTGCTACGTTTCTTTTTATCATGACCATGGGATAAAAAAGATCATGCGGAATTTGGTTGATCTTTATTCGCAAAGATGTCCTTTTGACAAAAATGGTAATATCACTGCCGAATACATAAGGCTATGTATCATGCGAAGCCTGAGAAGGCTTAAGATGAACGGATATGAACCGGATGTCATAATCCTTCACTGGACTCAGACGGCTGTTTTTGTGGGGGATGTTAAAAAGATATATCCGAAAGCGAAAACCGTTGGCATTGACGAGGATGTCAGCATTCAGGTTGTTGAGAGGAAATATGGATACGCGTCCGGGCTGGAAAAGATTGTTTGGAAGCTGAGGCTTAAAAATGTAAAGAAGGCTGAGATCGCAGCTTTGAACAAGTGCGACCTGGTGATCGTCAACAATGAGAAGGATAAGGGGCTGCTTGAAAAGTACGGCGTCACGCAGCCTGTTAAAGTGCGGTCTGTGTTCTATGACAGGATCACGCTGGGAGGCAGCAGGACGGACGGAGAGAGCGGGCAGGACGTCCTCTTTTTCGGTGACATGGGAAGACCTGAGAACTACCGCTCTGCAATCTGGCTTCTTGACGAAGTGTATCCGCTTGTAGAGGAGCTTGGCCTCAGGTTTGTTATACTTGGGGGCCGCCCGCCCCAGGAGCTTAAGGACAGAGCTACAGACAGGATAATAATTACCGGATTTGTGGATGACATCGTGCCGTATTTTGAAAAGAGTTTTTGCCTGGCAGCGCCGCTTGTTCTTGGCGCCGGGATAAAGGTAAAGGTCCTTACATGCATGGCGGCAGGCATTCCGGTGCTGACAAACGATATAGGCATCGAGGGAATTCCGGCAACGGATGGCAAGGAATATTTCCATTGCAAGACAAAAGAGGAATACGCAGAGGCGATAAAAAGGCTCTATGAAGACCCGGAACTTGCCGTGAAGATTGGCGAGGCTGGAATGAAACTCGTCGACAAGACCTTCAGCTACGAGAGGAGCTTCGAGGAATTCAAGGGGTGGCTCAAGGAGCTGTAGAGGAATTCTCAGGGACGGCTCTGGGAGCCATTACGTTCAGAATCTTGAAGAAAGAAAGGCAAAAAAAATAAGTGAACAAATTACTGATAACCGGGTTTTCGGGGTTTGTGGCTTCACATTTTATCGAGTATCTCTACAAGGAGAAGCTGCAGTATGATGTCTGCGGTATCGATATAAATGAGCCGACGCACGATTATGGTCAATACTCTGATTTCCTTGATATAGATTTTAAAAAGGCTGACATGATGGATATTGACCGCGTGCACGATATCCTGACAGAGTTTCAGCCCGACTACATTCTTCACCTGGCGGCTTTCAGCAGCGTTGCATACAGCTGGAAACACCCGTCAGAGAGCTTTATGAACAACTGCAATATTTTTCTCAACCTGGTGAGCGTTGTGCGGGATGTGTGCCCAAATTGCAGGATTCTTTCTGTGGGCTCCTCCGAGGAGTACGGGAATGTGCCTCATGAGAACCTGCCTATCAGGGAGAACCAGCGAAAAGAGCCGCTGAGCCCCTATGCAGTAGCAAGGGTCTCTCAGGAAATGCTCTCAAAGGTATATGTGGATGCCTACGGAATGGACATTGTGCTGACCAGGTCTTTTAACCATATCGGCCCAAGGCAGGACGAGAGATTTGTGGTCCCCAGCTTTATCAGGAGGATCCTTGATATAAAGAAAAGCGGCAGGATCGAGGGAGAGATAGAGACGGGCGACCTTACGATTGTCCGTGATTTTGTGGACGTCAGGGACGTGGTAAAGGCATATCATCTGCTCCTGACAAGCGGCAAAAAGGGGGAGGTGTACAACATCTGCTCAGGGAAAGGGATCACGCTTCAGAAGATTGTCGATATGATTGCCGATGAAGCAGGAGTCAGGGTTGTGACCAGGACAAATCCCGAATTTGTGCGGCCCAGCGACAATATGGAAATCGTCGGCTCCGCCTATAAGCTTGAGTCGGAGCTTGGCTGGAAGAGAGAGTATAAATTCGACCGGACAATCAGGGATATGGTTGCGTATATGGAGTGAGACGGGGAAGGGATGAAAATGTCTCACTTGATGGGG
>JAILJR010000174.1 GCA_024694565.1 Butyrivibrio sp.
CCGGCAAATCTTCCGTCTGGCTTATCCCGGCCTCTAGCAGATACCGTAAGTGCCAAAATGACGAGCGCTAAAGGTAACCGGCTCCTTTAATCACCGCGTATTATAACATAAAGAATAAATCAGTCAAAGAGCCTCGACATAATAATACAGTTGTAACATTACACGTCCGAAACAATCTACAAATTGCTGCTTTGTCATAGAACTAAATTCAACGTATAATAGAATATAGGAAATTACTTTAAGGAGCGTAGATGATGAGAATTGGAATAGACGGACATGTACTCGGAGATCACTCGGGTGGAAACGAGAGTTATTATAGGAATATTCTCAGGGAGATGAAGATTGCTCCCGGGGATGAGGTCTTTCTTTTCATAAAGCCTACTGCGGTCTGGGAGGACTACATGAACAAATTCCATGTGGTGACCTTTAAGCAGCGAAAGGCTGTTCTGCGAAACTTCGTGGAACTTACATGGCTTTGCATTAAGTATAAACTGGATGTTCTTCACACCCAGTACTTTATTCCGTTTATAAGGCCATGCCCGGTGGTTGTCACTATACACGACATCTGCTTCGAGCATTACAGCAATATCTTTACCAGAAAAGAGCAGCTTCGCCAGAAGCTTCTGATTCCCTACGCCGCAAAACGCGCTGCTCACATTTTCACTGTGTCTGAGCATGCAAAAAATGACATAGCATCAACCTACAGGCTTGACCGGCGCAAGATCTCAGTCACCTATGACGCAGTCAACGATAATTTCAAGGAGCTCCGTCCTGAACCGCAGAAAAAAGATGCGATTTCGGACAATGCTCCTGCCTCCGATGCCGGTTTGAAAGACATGCTTATGGAAAAAGAACTTCGCTCAAAATTTGGTCTTGGCAATAAGCCCTTCATCCTGACTGTCGGAAATCTCCAGCCCCGCAAGAACCTGCCACGCCTCATCCGCGCGTTTAACTCCTGGAAAAAGAAAGGCGGTGACGCCAGCCTCGTCATAGTAGGCAAAAAGGCCTGGATGTTCAATGACATAATGAAAGCTGCCGCTGGCAAAGCTGCAGACATTATCCTCACAGACTACGTCTCTGAGGAAGACCTCATAAGACTGTACAATGCCGCAACCTGCTTCATCTATCCCTCCTTCTACGAGGGCTTTGGAATCCCACCTCTCGAGGCCATGGCCTGCGGAACCCCCGTGGCTGTTGCAAATGCCACCTCTCTTCCGGAGGTTGTAGGCGACGCCGGTCTCTACTTCGATCCCTTCAATGAAAAAGAGATCGAAGCCTCCATTGAAAAGCTCATGAGAGACGACAGCCTCAGAAAAGAACTCATTGAGAAGGGTTTCAGACAGACTTCAAAATTTGACTGGGCGAGGTCCTCCTCAATCATCTACAAAACATACCACCGCTTCTTTGGGCATCCATTCAGGCCGGAATACTAATATTGCTCAAGGTCCGATAATCTGAATATCCGCGCTCACTCCACAGTAACACTCTTGGCAAGGTTCCTCGGCTTGTCAACATCAAGTCCCTTGGCAACACTGGTGTAATATCCGAGGAGCTGCAGCGGTATGATTGCAAGACTTCCGACGAAGTGCTCATCAACCTTTGGTACATAGACGGTGAAATTGCACTGATCCTCAACATTGTATCTTCCGTAGGTCGTCAGCCCCATCAGATAAGCTCCGCGGCTCTTGCACTCAACCATGTTGGAGATGGTCTTCTCATAGAGGTCTGACTGGGTCAGGACTCCTATGACAAGTGTGCCGTTCTCTATGAGGGAGATTGTCCCGTGCTTGAGCTCTCCGGCAGCATATGCCTCTGAGTGGATATAGCTTATCTCCTTCATCTTAAGGCTGCCCTCAAGGGAGATTGCATAGTCAATTCCTCTTCCGATAAAGAATATGTTCTGCGCATTGGCAAACTTGGCAGAGAACCACTGTATCCTCTCCTTCTCCTCAAGAACCCTCGACATCTTGTCCGGAATGCTCTTTATCTCGTCAAGGAAGTATTCCATCCTGTTAAATTCATCCAGCGTTCCTCTCACCTCGGCAAAGCGCAGTGCAAGAAGATATCCGCAGATAAGCTGGCAGCTGTAGGCCTTTGTTGTCGCAACTGAAATCTCCGGGCCTGCAAGGGTGTACATTACATAGTCAGCTTCCCTCGCTATGGAAGAGCCCACCACATTTACGATGGCCATTGTCCTGATGCCCTTCTCCTTTGCCATACGCAGAGCAGCAAGAGAATCTGCCGTCTCTCCCGACTGGGAGATGACGATCACCAGCGCTCTCGTATCAAGCCGGAGCTTTCTGTATCTGAACTCAGACGCCAGTTCACATCTGACAACCACGTCAGTCATATCCTCAAATACGTACTGAACCTCCATTCCGACATGCCACGCCGATCCGCAGGCTACAATGTAAATCTGGTTAAAGCCCCTGATATCTTCTTCGGAGAGCCCAACCTCCGACAGGTCGATGGTATTGCCCTTTACATACTTGTTGATCGTATCGCAGACAACCTTTGGCTGCTCATGGATCTCCTTCATCATGAAGTGCTCGAAGCCGCCTTTTTCAGCCGCCTCAGCAGAGAAGGTCACCGTCGTCAGCTCTTTTTCTATCACATCGCCGTCCAGGTTAAAGAATGTAGCTTTACCGGCAGTGATCTTGGCCATTTCCATGTTGTCGATGTAGTAGACATCCCTGGTGTACTTAAGGATAGCCGGCACATCTGATGCAATGTAGGAATCCTCATCGCTGATGCCGATGATCATCGGGGAGTCTTTTCTTGCCACATAGATCTCCTCCGGATAATCCTTGAACATTACTTCGAGGGCAAAAGAGCCGCGGACTCTTACCAGAGTCTTTGCTATGGCATCAATCGGTCCTACCTTGTATTTCTTGTAGTAGTAGTCCACAAGCTTTATCAGCACCTCTGTATCAGTATCAGAGTAAAATGAGTAATTGTGGCGAAGCAGCTTGGCCTTCAGCTCCTGAAAGTTCTCGATTATTCCGTTATGTACACCGATGACCTCTGAATCTGCGTCGCTATGTCCTGAATGCTCATACCTGCCGCTGACATGAGGGTGGGCGTTTACTTCACTTGGTGCACCGTGTGTAGCCCATCTGGTGTGGCCGATACCGCAGTTACCTGCAAGCGCGGCCCCGTTGTTGGTCTTATTGGAAAGATTTACCAGCTTTCCCACAGCCTTTACTACGACAGTGTCCTCACTGCCATTTCTCACAGCAAGACCTGCTGAGTCATATCCTCTGTATTCCAGTTTGGAAAGTCCGTCCAAAAGGATGGGCGCTGCCTGCTGGTGTCCGATATATCCTACTATTCCGCACATAAATATTCGCTCCGTTTCTTTTGTAAATAAGTGACTCGGCAAAACTATTTCTATTTTTCGCCGTATTTCTACAGTTTCTTAGTGATGTATAAGTATGATGTTGAGTTGCCCGAAGTGATTGTACGATGTGCACAGCCGGGTCCGGACTGGCGAGCTTTTGTCTGGCGACTCATAAGTATTAAATAAGATGTAATTTTCTTAATAATTCTAAATTCACATGTGCTCATTGTCAATTTGATTGTGCACAGAGATTGAAAAAAATGTCTCAATTCATTGGTCACTGAATTGGAACCCTAAAGGCTCCATAACAGCTTTCTTAGAAAAAACGGCTGACAGCCTCTTCACGCAAAAGTGCGGTGTCAACCGTTTTATGATTTACTGGTCTTCACTTAAGATCTCGATCATCTCACGTACCATTTCTTCGTCCTTGAGGCGGAAGAGGAATTCCACACGGCGTGAGGCTTCCATGTCTACTTTTCCGTTCTCATCGTAGATGGGATTGCTGTATGAACGGCCGGTGGCGGATATGAGTTGCCTCATCTCCTCAAGCTGATCGCTGGAGAGGATATTGCTCTTATCGCCGAGGCAGTACTCCGCAACGGCCAGAGCTCTCTTTTGCGAAAGTGACAGATTGAAGAGGTAATTTCCCTCGGTGTCCGTGTGTCCCTCTATCATGATCTCGGAAATGTTGTCCTTGTACTTTGGATCAAGCAGGATATCCGCATACCTTGGCAGGAACTCCGACAAAAACTCCTGGCCTGATGGCTTCAGCGTCGACTTGTTGTAGTCAAACAGTATGCCGGCATCAAAGGTGATGCCGCCGGTCTTTTCATCCACTGAAACCTTGAGGTTTGAATCTCCGAATTCCTGGGACAGGGCCGTTACCAGCTCCGCCCTGACACCAATAATGTCATCGAGCTTTTGCTGCTGCTCCGAAAGCACGGCTGCCAGCTTGTTCAGCAGCTCATTCTGCTCCTCAAGGGTCTTTTCCTGGATCGCTATCTTCTCCCCCTGCTTTGTGAGGGCTTCCTCCTGGGCATTGAGTTTTTCTGCCTGCTCGGAAACTATCTCCCGCTCCTTGTCAAGCTCTGCCGCCTTGACGACAAGCTCCTGCTCCTTGCCCACAAGCTCGTTCTGCTTCTCGTCGTAATCCATCTTGGCGTGAAGCATGGTAAAAGAGATTACAAGTACAAAGACAAGCAATAGTCCAGCCATCATATCCGAATACGACAGCCAGTATGTAGTCTCCTCATCTCTGTGTCTTCTATGGTTCATTGTTTGCTTCTCCTCTATAAACGCCGGTTAATATCCGGCCCTGTCCGGTCGGATACAGATACTGTAAATGCCCCGCAATACGTGTGCTGACAGCATCCGGCTCCTGAAGGTATGTTTATACCCGCGCTGCAGTATTCATCTCCTAAATAAAGGTATGTTAATCCTTGCGATGCAGATGTCATTCAACAGGATTCCTCTGCTGCGGATTTCTGGCATTTTCAAGTGCCTCCATATACTGCATTGCTCCGTCAAGGATCTTCCTGCTGGACTCATTCTGCTTCTTTAAGAGCTCAGCCTCCTTCTCAACCTCTTTTTCAAGACGATGGACGTTCTCAGAATAAGAGCTTATGGCATCAGCAACGCCCTTCATCTGCAGGGCAACCTTGTTCATGGATTCAGCAGTAGCCGCATTCTTGTCCAGGATCTCCTTCATATGCAAATGATTGGTCTCCTGCATCGTCAGCGACTGATTTGTGACCTTTGCCATATTGGTAAAAGAGCTGCCAAGAGACTTGTTCATCTCTGCCACATACATATCGACGATCCTGCCCAGCTGATCCATCTGATTCCTGGTGGTCATTCTGGCAAACTTATCCAGAGTCTCGTCAAAATGCTCAAACTCAGGCTCAAGCATATCCCTGAGCCCCTCCGTGAACTGCGATGAGAGCTTTTGTATAGCTTCTGTCTGCTGCTGCTGAAGTTCCATCAGGCGGTTTATTCCGTCAGTTGCCGTGTCAGGCATTACATATTTTTTGTAGGCACTCAGGAACCCTCTGACAGCCATCTCAGCGTCATCGAGTCTTCTTTTATATACATAGTTGAACACCAGGGAAAAGACCATTCCGTAGATTGAAGTATGGAAGGCCACCTTGATGCCGCTCATAAGGGGAGCGATACTGTTGGTGATCTCTGCCGTAGTTCCGGTGTTAAAGCCCTGAAGTCCGAGGGACAGTCCCACAAAGGTACCCAGGATTCCAAGACCCGTCATGACACCCGCAACCTGATTCAGCCTTTCCCTGTGGATCACGGTGTCGATCAGATCAAAACCTATATAGTCAGCGATGTCGCACTTGTAATATGTCTTGTCAGTGTGGACAATCCTTTCAAGCTCATACTGGTAGTCCCTGTACCTGTTGCGCAGCCTGTTGTCTTCGAACAGCTCAGAGTTCTCCTCGCTGTATTTTTCCCAGAGAAAGCTGTGGGCGTGCTTGGCATCGCTCTCGATTTTCTCCGTGACCCTGACAAGGTCGGCTGAGATATTTGCAACAGGAATAAGGCTTCCCACCGTTGCTGACGTAAGTATCGCCGCCACGATGACAAACATCACCACGTTTACGATCAGATTCGTGAGATCGCCGGTCTGGCTTGTTGAAAAGAACTGCAGATAAATACACACTGCACTCATCGCAATGTAAGTGAGTAGTAGCAGGAATTCATATCCTCTTTTTCGGCCCATATTGCATTACCCCCTATTGTAAAATTCCGTCACATTATATTCTACCAAAAAAGAGTAAAAAAAACATAGCACTGTGCCACGGAATTTTTGTATTGCAATTGCAACTCTGATATAATCTTTCTGAAAACAGTTACAGGAGTATCATTGATTATGGATTTTCTATCCCTTGGATATATTGCATTTACTGCGGCGGCCCTGGTCCTGTATTATATGCTCCATAGGCAGCATCAGTGGAAGGTTCTGCTTGTCGCGAACCTTTTGTTTTATCTGATTGTGGGAAAACAGAACATTATTTTCATTCTGTTCACTTCATTTACCGTGTGGTATGGCGCGAATGTACTTGAGAGTCTAAAGGGTGAGTTTGCCACAGCCAAAAAGGCTGCTCCGGACAGGGAGACAAAGAAGGCACTCAAAAATAAGTATATGAATAAGAAGAGACTGGTACTCTTTCTTGTGCTCATACTGAATT
This sequence comes from Butyrivibrio sp., assembly GCA_024694565.1. Lineage (GTDB taxonomy): Bacteria > Bacillota > Clostridia > Lachnospirales > Lachnospiraceae > Butyrivibrio. Next base: position 6,541 of record JAILJR010000174.1, read on the forward strand.
TAGGCGTTCTTGCTTTCATGAAGTACTTCCGTATAATGGGTTCCTGGGGACATGGGCTTCTGGTGCCGCTTGGCATCTCTTTTTACACCTTCCAGGCCACCGGGTACCTCATCGATATACACGGTGAGAAATACGAGGCGGAAAAGAGCTTTCCGCGCTTCCTTATGTTTGTCTCATTTTTTCCCCAGCTGGTCCAGGGCCCCATCAACCGCTACGACAAAATGGGACCTCAGTACCTTAAGGAGCACAGCTGGTCATCCGACAGGGCAAGGAGTGCCGCCGTTCTGATACTCTTCGGCCTTATGAAAAAATATGCGATAGCCAACATGCTCACTGACAGCATCGCGCGCATCTTTGACTCTCCTGTTGAGAGCATTCCCGGCTCCCTTATCGTGACGGGCATACTAATGTACTCAGTCCAGCAGTATGCGGATTTCTCAGGCGGAATCGATGTGGCTCTTGGAATAGCGCTTCTCTTTGACCTCGAGATGATGCCAAACTTCAGACAGCCTTATTTTGCAGTATCACTTGGTGATTTCTGGCGAAGATGGCACATATCACTGGGCGCCTGGATGAGGGATTATGTCTTTTACCCCTTTGCTCTGCTAAAGCCCATGCAGAATTTCGGCAAGTGGTGTTCAAAGCATTTTGGCAAACACTTTGGAAGGGTTCTGCCTGCAGGAATCGCCAATATTCTTGTGTTCTTTCTCGTAGGAATATGGCACGGCGCATACTGGCACTATGTGTGGTGGGGACTGTATAACGGCATAGTCATTGCCCTGAGCGATATTCTAGAGCCCTCATTTGCAAAGCTCTCATCGCTCCTTCACCTTCCGTTAAAGAGCAGGGGAATGCATATTTTCAGGGTTATACGGACTTTTATCATTGTGAACATCGGCTGGTACTTCGACAGGATCGAGAACATGGGCCAGTGCCTTCAATGCTTTAAGAGGACTGTCATGAACTTTTACCTCGATGCCCTCTATGACGGCTTCAATGGCGTCTGCTTAAATCCTGACCTGGTGAAGCCCATGTATGTTCTTGGAGGGATGGGAATTGCATCCATCGGCACCATGGTAGTTTTTGCAGTCAGTCTGTATAAAGAGCTTCATCCGGACGAAAGGCTTTCAGACAGATTGGGAGGCACCCTTTCCATGTGCTCCGCAATGCTCTTTCTCTCCTTCATGGTACTGATATCCTTCATATTCACCACATCAACAGGAGGTTTCCTATATGCAAACTTTTAAAAAGTATAGAGGCATCCTGTGTTTTGCGCTCGCATTCATTTTGATAGACATGTGTTTTTCTTTTGTACTGCGACCCTACCGTGGCTCCGGAGCCGAGATGTGGCAGGGCTTCGCAAAAAAAGTGCCCCTGGACATGGTATATACCGGAACCTCCTTTTGCCTGTGCGACATAGACCCGGCTCTTGTGGATGAAAAGACAGGCCTTAAGTCCTACAACATGGGCACCAACATGCAGTCCATTCAGAGCTCGTACATTGCGATAAAGGAAGCCATAGAGCGCGGCGGGATCACAAGGGCAATAGTCGGTATCGATCCTGAAATAATGGAGATGGACAGAGCCTCCAATTTCAGGGCCGAGGCATGCTTTGTCAGAAACCTGAGCGACACTCTCCCGCTTTCAAAAAGAGCCGCTGCCGGAATCAGCTTTGTCACAAAACCTGATTTTATAGGCACTCCCACGTCAGTCCTTTACTATATTCCATGGACCTATGACCGCGTCAGCGATATTTCCGGGAATGTATCCGAAAAAATGAGCGGGCAGATCCTTGACATGACAGACCACCGGGATGAAAACGGTCACTACGGCTCTGACGAAATCTACGGAGAGGGACGAAACTTTGTGGACCTGACAAACGTAGTTGAGTGGAACAACACGGCAGAGAGCCTCTACGACATCAATGTCCTTCAGGTTAACCTTGATACCCTCGAAGACATAGCAAAGCTTTGTAAAAATAACAATGTGGAGCTCTTCGTTATCGCATTTCCAACGACCCAGGCACTCTCCATCT
>JAILJR010000200.1 GCA_024694565.1 Butyrivibrio sp.
CGTTGATGAGGAGGAAGCCGAGAGAATAGCGAAGGCCAGCTGTGTTAATTTGGGTTACATACTGTTTGAGGTCCTGAGATTCCCTGTTATAAAGGATAACATAAAGGAATATGTTACTATTGAAGGCCTGGAATATATGACAAAAGAAGGCGTATCCGGCAAGGGCGGTGTATTGGCTACGGCGCACTGTGATAACTGGGAGCTTTTCGGCAGTGCTCTTGCCCAGGCCGGAATACCGCTTGTGGGAGTAGCTAAAAAACAGAAGTCATCGGGGATGGACAGGTTTATAAACGAATACAGGACAATGATGGGCATGCATATTACATATAGCTCAGGAGTAAGAGAAATGTTCCGGATGATGTCTGAGGGATGGATCATCGGGCTGATTATGGATCAGGATTCTACTCCCCACGATGGAATCCTGCTGGAATTCTTTGGGCAGGTGACCAATTTCGTTACCGGGGCAGCAGCTATGGGACGATCAAGGAATGTCCCGATATTTATCGGGTTCATGCACAGGAATCCTGATGGCACCCATCATATGAAAATAGGAAAACCAATAATGGTGAATCATACTGAAGACAAGAGGGAAGATATTCGTATGGCAATACAGAAAATTGCAGATCTTACTGAGGAACATATCAGGAAGTATCCGGAGGAGTGGTTCTGGCTGCATGATCGATGGAAATCTGTCAGGGTGGAACCGGAAAGCTTTGGGGATGAGTTAAGGCAGGCAGAAGAACGTTTGAAAAATCACTAAAAATTGAATGGAATTGATACATATTTAAGAAAACTTCGTGTAATTTTTATAATTATACGAAGTTTTTTTGTTGTAAGTGCAATTACCGGGCATAAAAACTTGCGTAAAAAAAGAAATTTTTGTAAAATAGACGGAAGGAGTTCCATTTGTACTGGAGGAAACAGATTTGCAGCAGATAACATTGGCAGAACCGGTTTCATTTAAAGGCATCGGGCTGCATTCAGGGCGTGAAGTGACGATGAGCATCAAGCCCGCCCCTGTTGATACAGGCATTGTCTTTGTGCGTACAGACCTTGAGGGATGTCCGGGGATTCGGGCGACTGCCGATAATGTGACGTCAACGCTCAGGGCCACTACACTGGAGGAGCACGGAGCCAAAGTCTTTACAGTTGAGCATGTGATGAGTGCATTGAACGCTTATGACGTTGATAACTGCTTTGTGGAGATGGATGGCGAAGAACCTCCGGTGGCCGGAGGCAGTGCAGAGACTTTTTTCTCAATGCTGAAGAAGGCAGGTCAAAGGGAACAGGATGCACCTCGTATTGAGCTTGTCGTGGATAAGGTATACCGGGTAGATGATGATGAACATAAGCGATTCATTATGGCAGTGCCGTATGATGGATTGCGCATAAGCTTTACATCGGTAAACCCACATCCACTGATAGGTATTCAATATGGGGCTTTTGTCGTGTCTCATGAGGTTTATGAGAAGGAGATTGCACCGGCCAGAACCATAGCATATGAGAAGGAGGTTCAGGCTCTCAGGGAAATGGGACTGGGCCTTGGAGGTACAATGGAGAACGTCATTGTTTACAATGATGAAGGCTGGTTGAATCAGCTTATTTTCAAGGATGAACTGGTTCGCCACAAGATACTGGATGTTATCGGGGATTTGAGGCTGGCAGGTATTGTGCGGGGACACATTATTGCGTCAGCATCCGGACATTCACTTAATACTGCTCTGGCAAAAAAACTGCTTGCATCAGCGCAGACGTTGTAAGTATCATGGTATAACCTGGTTTCGCACGGAACCATTATGGAAAATCTATGAACATAGGAAGAAGGAAAGAATATGGAATTAGACATCAATGAAATTCAGCAGATCCTGCCTCATCGCCCTCCGATGCTTCTTGTTGACCGGATAATTGATCTGGTGCCTTTCAAGTCAGCTGTGGGTATTAAAAATATCACAATGAATGAGCCTCAGTTCAGGGGACATTTCCCCGGAAAACCTATAATGCCGGGTGTACTTCTGCTGGAGGGTATGGCACAGGTAGGCGGCGTTGCTATGTTGTATCCTGAGGAGCACCGTGGAAAGATTGCTTTGTTCGGTGGTATGGAAAATGTCAAATTCAAATGTCCTGTTGTTCCCGGCGATCAGGTTGTAACAAAGGCAGAGCTGATCCGGGTACGCGGTGATTTTGGATTATTGCATGCGGATGCTTATGTTAACGATAAATTGGTCGCATCTGCCGACTTCAAATTCGCATTGAAAAAGGATGAGGATCTTTGATGAAGGAGTTGTAGTGTCAGATGGGAACAGAGAAAAAGCCGGTGACATACATCCATGAAACTGCAGTCATCGCGCCTACTGCCCGCATTGCAAAAAATGTGGAAATAGGTCCTTATTCAGTAATCGGGCCGAATGTGGAAATAGATGAGGGAACGCGTATAGGACCACATGTTGTTATACATCGCTGGACCAGCATAGGGAAGGACTGCAGGCTATTTCAGTTTGCTTCTGTGGGGGAGGAACCGCAGGACCTGCAATTTAAGGGAGAAAAGAGTTATACCTTCATTGGAGACCGTACAACAATCCGTGAGGGAGCTACCATTCACAGAGCTACCGGAGCGGAATGTGAAACCCGCATAGGAAATGACTGCCTGCTTATGGCATTGACCCATGTTGCCCATAACTGCATTATCGGCAACCATGTCATAATGTCGAACCTTGCCAGTGTGGCCGGGCATGCTGTTGTAGAAGACAGGGCTGTTATCGGCGGCATGGCAGGTGTACACCAGTTTGTAAAGATCGGCCGCAA
>JAILJR010000209.1 GCA_024694565.1 Butyrivibrio sp.
GCTTTACTTCGTTAAAAATAATCAAAAAGCCTGATGAATGTAAAATTTCATCAAGCTTTTATTAGTGGATTAGGCGGGAGTCGAACCCGCGTCCAAAAATTCATCCCCTGTCCTTCTACTATCATAGTAGGTTATTGTGAGGCTCTGCACCCCTGTTCCCTCACAGCTGCGGTAACCCACAACTACAGCTGATCAGTAGTCCCTGATACGACCATATCCCCGGGACAAAAGACATGTCGTTTCCTACAAAGTCGACGCCAGTTACTGAATGTGTAGGTGCACTCAGGCTGACGCGCTGCTATTAAGCAGCGTAAGCTAATTCTTCGTTAGCGTTTGTTTTTAATTTGAGGTTTGACGCACCATCCTGCGGATAGCTTCTCCAGCTTCAAAATCCCTGTCGAAACCTTTACTAACCCTTATTAAGTTTTTCCGTTCTCTTAGTATATCGGCATCAGCCAATAAAATCAATAACCCGCCGGTTTATTTTTATTTAAACCGCTGCTTGAATTCCTTCTCCACTTCCCTCTGCTGATCCTTCTTGGCCATAGTCGCTCTCTTGTCATAGAGCTTTTTACCTTTGGCAAGTCCCACCTCAACCTTGACCTTGCCATTTTTAAAGTACACCTCAAGAGGAACCAGGGTGTAGCCCTGGACCATCTTCTGCTGGTCGAGTTTTCTTATCTCAGCTTTATGCAAAAGAAGCTTCTTGACGCGCAGAGGATCCTTGTTAAAAATGTTGCCCTTTTCGTAGGGGCTCACATTCATGCCCATGATGAAGGCCTCTCCCTTGTCGATGTCGATCCAGGCCTCCTTGATGCTGCACTTTCCCTGGCGGATTGACTTGACCTCGGTTCCAAAGAGCTCGATCCCCGCCTCATATTTTTCCTCAATGAAATAGTCGTGATATGCTTTCTTATTATTTGCTATCAGCTTTCTTGCCTTATTATCTTCTGCCATATTTCTCACCCTGTCATATTTCTTTTAATTCAACATTTCTAATCTAACGACTCGATCTGTCACTTACGCCTTATCTCTTTTTACGCCCTTTACCCTGAGCGCTTCTTGCCGACTTACTGGTGGCTGACTTCTTGTACTTATGTACCTTGTATATCTTTCTACCGGACTTCTTTTCCTTATCGTCTGTTTTGCTCTTTACCTTTACAGATCTTTCCTTTTTCCAAAAATCATCTCTGCGATGGTTCTCATAAGAAACAGTATATTCATCATTCACTTTCTCATTATCTGCTTCATATAGCTCTTCCGGAGCCTCCATCTCTTCCTGCTTATGAGATGTATTTTGCAAGCCGGCCATCATAGCCTCTCTGCTGAGTCTCCTCACCTTGGCAGCTCTATTATCCACCTTATCCCGCTTTTTGTGAATAACCTGATGGTTCAGTTTAGCCAAATTATCACATTCATTGTCAAAAGACTCGTTATCCGCAGCAGAATCATCCTTACTACGAGCTTCATATTCAAAATCCGTATTATCATTCAGCCTGAATTCGATTGTCCTCGTGATCCTGTCGGCTCCAAACACCCTCACATCAACCTTCTGTCCAAGGACAAACTCCCTGCCGGTCCTCTCACCCACAAGGCGCATGTTTTCCTCGTCATAGATGTAGAAATCATCTTCCATTGAGACCGCCCTTACAAGTCCCTCACAGGAGTTATCAAGTTCCACAAAAAGTCCCCAGGCTGTCACGCCGGAGACAACACCTGTAAAAGTCTCTCCAAGGTGATTTTCCATGTACTGGGCTTTTTTGAGCTTGTCAGTCTCCCGCTCGGCCTCCTGGGCTCTTCTCTCTGTCTCAGAGGAGTGTTTTGCAACCTCCGGAAGTATCTCCTCATAGTGCGAGAGTTTTCTCTCATTCATCCTCTCCCTCAGATAGTCCTTGATTATCCTGTGTATCTGCAGATCCGGGTATCTTCTAATTGGAGATGTAAAATGACAGTAATAGTCAAAAGAGAGTCCGAAGTGCCCTGTGCACTCAGTGCTGTATTTTGCCTGCATCATGCTGCGAAGTGTCATCCTGCTGATGACTGCCTCTTCCTTGCTGCCCTTGACGCTTTCTAAGAGCTTTTGTATCTCACCCGGAGTCACGCCCTCATTACGTCTTGTCCTGATATTGTAGCCGAGGCGCCCTGCAAACATCCTGAGTGAATTTATCTTATCCGGATCCGGCTGCTCATGGATTCGGTAGACAAAGGGACTCTGCATGTAAAAGAAGTGCTCTGCAACAGTCTCATTTGCTGCAAGCATAAAGTCCTCAATGAGCTTAGTTGCAGTATTTCTCTCATGAGGAACTATATCTACAGGATTCCCCTCTTCATCGAGGATAATCTTACTCTCAGGGAAATCAAAATCAATTGCACCCTTACCCTGTCTCTTTTGCCTTAGGATCCGGGACAGCTCTGCCATCTCCTCAAACATTGGGACAAATTCCCGGTACCTGTCTATGGTCTCCTCGTCCCTGTCCTCCAGGATGGCGGCAACATCCGTGTATGACATCCTCCTGTCCACATTTATCACGGACTCTGTGATGTCATGGTCCACAACATTGCCCTTACTGTCTATGGTCATGAAACAGCTCAGGGTAAGCCTGTCCTCTCCCTGATTCAGAGAACAGATCCCGTTGGAGAGTCTGTGTGGAAGCATGGGAATAACCCTGTCCACCAAGTAGACGCTGGTGCCGCGCTTTAGCGCCTCCCTGTCAAGGGCAGAGCTCTCCTGGACGTAATTGCTCACATCAGCAATATGGACTCCCAGATGGAAAAGACCTTTTTCATCAACAGACAGGCTGACGGCATCATCAAGATCTTTGGCGTCCTCTCCGTCAATTGTAACCATCTGAAGGTCCCGCAGGTCCTTTCTGCCGTACATATCGGCTTCACTTACCGTGTCCGGGCACCTGTTTTCCTGATTTATCACTTTCTCAGGGAACTCATGAGGTATCTCAAATCCCTCAACTATAGAGAGAATATCCACTCCGGGATCATTGATGTTACCAATTATCCTGCTGACCCTGCCCTCAGGTTTTTTCCTCAGTGCTGCGTTGCCGTAGTCCGTGAGTTTCACCACAACCTTGTCACCTGTTACTGCGCCCCCATTGTGCTCTATGGGTATAAAGATATCCGAGATCACCTGGTTGTTGTCCGGGATAACAAACCCAAAAGTATGCTCTGCCTGATAAGTACCAATTAGCTCCTGGATTCCCCGGGTCAGAATATTTCTGATCCTTCCCTCGCGTCTTTTTCCTGTAGTCTCAGTCAGCAGCTCGACCTCCACTGTATCAGAGGGGAAAGCCCCGTGGACATACTCCTCGGGAATATATATATCCTCGTCATATTCTTCAGTTTTTACAAATCCAAAGCCTCTGGGGTTTGAAATAAACTCCCCCACAACCTTGACCTTTTTTGACATAGCATACCTCGTTTAGTGATCTACTCAAATAAATAGCGCCCCGATAGAAAAATCGGAGCGCCAAAATAAAATCGATAAATATTGCTATCAGAACAGTCCCATGTTCAGGAAAATACCGAACAGGATGAAAAGAACTGAAAGTGCAATTGTAACTTTCTTGAGAACTCCCTCTCTGGAACGGCCTCTGTTCTTGCCCCAGTAAGTATTCTCAACTGTTCCCTGGATAGCTCCAAGCCCCTGGTTCTTGCCCTCCTGTGCCAGCACAAGAACAACAAGTGCAACACAGATTAATATAAATACTACACCGAATACATAGTCTAAAGCGCTCACGAATAAACCTCCTAAGCAAAATACTTTTTTACATAACTAAACACAAGCAAAAGATATCTTAACACATATATGCCCGCACGTCAAATGTCAGATTTCAGGAAAGAATCAATACGCACGCCGTAGTCACTAAGAGCTTCCATTAACTCAGGGTCAGAGAGTACATCTTTCTTAAGATCTGAGCTTTTCGAACATGAAATGTTTTGACCAAGGTTCTGCAGTGCGATGCAGCCGACTGCCTTTTTGTCATCAGTAACGGCGCCAAACCATAGAAGATCCTCCTGCTCCTTGTATTTTACGGGCATCAGGTCTTCAAAGGCATTTATATTGTCCGGTGTTATTCTCGTAGTATCCATATATTCTCATTCCCAGGGATGTATCAGATTGACGAATTTGTTGCCAAATTCTCTCAGTCAGTTAATCGTAACCAATATGATGATGTTGGGGTCAAAAGACCTGCGTCCGCTCCGGACTTTTGCCCCCAGCATATTATAATCAGGCAAAAAAGCCCACGACGAGTCTGCATATAAGTGCCGCAACCCAGGCTATAACGCACTGCCAGATGACAACAAAGACTGCCCATTTCACTCCAAGTTCTCTCTTGACCGACGCAATCGCCGCTACACATGGAGTATAGAGGAGGCTGAACACCAGAAGTGTTGCAGCTGTTGTAGTTGTAAGAGCTGCTGAAACGCCGCCTGCCTCTGTAAAGAGAACCTCAAGAATTGATACCACGCTCTCTTTTGCCATAAATCCGCAGATAAGAGATGTGACTATCCTCCAGTCCCCAAGGCCAAGAGGCGCAAATACAGGCGCTATAAGGCCGGCAACTGCAGCCAGGATGCTGTCTGAAGAGTTTTCAACCAGGTCAAAGTGAAGGCTGAAATTGCTGAGGAACCAGATGACAATAGTTGCTATAAATATAACTGAAAATGCTCTCTGTAAAAAGTCTTTTGCCTTCTCCCACAATAGCCTTCCCACATTCCCTGCACCGGGAAGCCGGTAGTTAGGAAGCTCCATCACAAAGGGAACAGCTTCCCCTTTGAAATATGTTCTCTTGTAGATAAGAGCCATCAGTATAGCGGTTATTATCCCAAGGAAATACAAAAGCACTATTATAAGGCCGCCCTTCCCCGGAAAAAAAGCATTAACAAAAAAGGCGTAGATTGGGAGTTTCGCGGTGCAGCTCATGAACGGAGTAAGAAGGATCGTCATCTTCCTGTCTCTCTCACTTGGAAGAGTCCTGGTGGACATCACCGCCGGAACTGTGCACCCAAAGCCTATCAGCATAGGAACAATACTCCTGCCTGACAGGCCAATCTTCCTGAGGATCTTGTCCATAAAGAAGGCAACTCTGGCAATATAGCCGCTGTCCTCCATGATAGATAAAAAGAAAAACAGTATAACGATAATGGGAAGAAAGCTCAGAACACTTCCGACTCCCTCAAATATTCCGTCAATAATAAGGCTTCTTACAACTTCATTAACTCCGCTGGATACAAGAAAAGCATCGGTCTTGTCTGTGATAACTCCAATTACATTTTCCAGAATCCCCTGCATCCAGGCTCCGATTATATTAAATGTCAAAAGACATACAAGAGCCATTATGAAAATAAAGGAAGGAATTGCAGTAAACCTGCCGGTGAGGATCCTGTCAATCCTGCGACTCCTCTCGTGCTCCTTGCTCTCATGAGGCTTCACAACCGTCTGCTTACAGATCCTGCCGATAAAGTCAAACCTCATCTCAGCGATAGCAGCGCTCCTGTCTAGCCCGCGCTCCTTTTCCATCTGTATGATGATATGCTCGAGCATCTCCTTCTCATTGTCATCAAGCTGAAGCTTATCAATTACTATCTCATCCCCTTCAACCACCTTGGTTGCAGCAAATCTAAGGGGAATGTCAGCTCTTTTGGCATGATCTTCAATCAGGTGTTCAACGCCGTGAATGCATCTGTGGACCGCACCCCCGTAGGCATTTTCATCGCAGAAATCATTGATCAGAGGTTTTTCCTGATACTTGGCCACATGGATGGCATGGCTCACAAGCTCATCAACGCCCTTGTTTTTGGAAGCTGAAATAGGTACCACAGGAACGCCAAGCAGTTCCTCCATCTTGTTGACCTTGACGGTTCCGCCGTTTCCCGTTACCTCATCCATCATGTTGAGCGCCACAACCATGGGCCTGTCCATTTCAAGGAGCTGCATGGTCAGGTACATATTTCTCTCTATGTTGGTGGCATCAACAATGTTGATTATAGCCTTGGGCTTGTCCTCAAGAACAAAGTTTCTCGATACTATCTCCTCGCTGCTGTAGGGTGACATGGAGTAAATTCCGGGAAGATCTGTCACCATAGTGTTCGGATGCCCCTTGATAACACCATCCTTCCTGTCAACCGTAACTCCGGGGAAATTGCCCACATGCTGGTTGGAGCCTGTAAGCTGATTAAAGAGCGTGGTCTTACCGCTGTTCTGATTGCCCACCAGAGCATAGGTCAGAGTCTCTGTGGGGGGCAGGGCTTTTTCAGTCTTCTTGTCGTGAAATTTGCCTCCCTCACCCAGTCCCGGATGAGACACAACTCCCAGCTCCACATAGGTCTCTTTTTCAACTTCTGACTCATCGATCTGCTCTATCTCGATCTTTTCAGCCTCAGAGAGCCTTAAGGTCAGCTCATATCCATGGATCTTAAGTTCTACCGGATCTCCCAGGGGTGCGTATTTCACAACAGTCACAACTGCTCCAGGTATAACCCCCATATCAAGAAAATGCTGGCGGAGAGCTCCCTCTCCGCCAACAGTAATGATTCTTGCACTATTTCCAATTGATAACTCTCTTAAATTCATCCTCTTAACGAATCCTTTACCGATTATTATTTATGGATAAGCAGTGACTTGCCGGTCATCTCGGCGGGCTGCTCCTCGCCCATGCACTCAATAAGTGTAGGGATGATGTCAGCAAGGCATCCGCCCTCCTTAAGTGTATAATCAGGGTCATAATTAACCAGTATAAAAGGTACAGGATTGGTTGTATGTGCTGTCCAGGGCTCGCCTGTCTCATAGTCGATCATCATGTCTGCATTGCCGTGGTCAGCGCAGATAAACATAGTTCCGTTCACTTTCTTGAGCTCTTCCACGATCTTGCCTACGCACTCATCA
>JAILJR010000004.1 GCA_024694565.1 Butyrivibrio sp.
GAACAGCATGATGACCGTTATTTTTGCTCCCAGTTTGTCTCCGAGGTGCTTAGAGACTCGGGCTGTGTTGATATAGGAACTCTCCCGGCAAATTGCACACCGAATGATCTTTTGAAAGAACTTGAGAAGAGCGGGCAGATCTTATACTCTGAAGTTGAAGCAACCATTGAAAATCCAGTTTCCTCTTTCCTTGACAAAGCGGCTCAAAAGACCGGAGCCGTCAGGGACATGGCAAGCCCCATTTCAGACAAGATAGGTTCTGTTCTTGACAATGCGGTGGCGACTCTTGAAAATGGAAAAGCCGCTATAGAAAGCGCACCGCAAAAAATAGCGAAAAAGACCAGCTCCATTGTCAAAAAAGGGAGTGAGCTCACAGGTCTTTGAATACAGTATCAATGACCCCGCGGTAAGTTTTTTTCTTTCCCGGGGTCCTTTTTCTTTTATCGGAAAAGTCATTTTGGATGAACCATCTGTATGCCCTGTCACCGATCATCCGGGATTCGGCAAGATCCAAAACACCGCTTAATCCGGCGCCAAATAGAGGGATCATCTTCCCGATATTGACAGCCCCCTTTGAGCCAAGCTTTGTAAGAAGCTTCAGCGCGACTCTTTCATTTATAGCAACAAGCACCTTCTCAGGGATCTTTTTCCCGATGGAATTGACAAACTTCTTCCCCGTTTCTGCCCCGCTCTTTATCAATACGCGGGAGACATTGACATCCGCCATACAGGCAAAGACAAGTGATCTTGTCTCCTCACTTTCTATGTCATAGCCTCCGATGTAGGCTACGGCCGATACCATCCTCATTTCAATATAAAGCACGCTTGCTACATTTGCCGGAATCGTGACGGGTAGTGTTATGATACCGCCAAAGCCCGTTGCCACCCCGGCAGCAAGACACTTCGCCACCTGCGTGTCTATGAGTTTTCTTGCCGCGCTCCTTCTTGTGGAGCTTTTGTATATGTATCCGTTTGCGAACTGCTCAAGGGGCTTGCTGATCACGGGAATGCCGTCGAGTACCTTTGAGTATAGAGTATTTAAAAGCAGAAGAAGCTTCTCCTGATCCATCCCCTCAACTTTGTCTTCTTTTTTTTCGCTCATGAAAGTTCCCCCTTGGATCTGTAACCACCATATCCATTTGTCACACAGATACAATATATATTATAATCCCAATACTATATATAACCCATGATTTTTTACAGATCAAAACTCACGATCTGGGAAAAGGAGGCATAGATGGCAAAGTTTTGTTCAAACTGCGGAGCGCCGCTTGAAGAAGGCTCACGTTTTTGCGAAAAATGCGGCACACCGGTAGAACAGTCAAGTGGCAACGGGCAGAGCATCCCCTCCGGTCAGGCACCTCATCAGCCCAATGGGCAGGGCGGACCACAGTATGGACAGGCTCCGCAGTACGGGCAGGGTCCTCAATACGGACAGGCTCCACAGTATGGGCAGGGTCCTCAGTACGGACAGGCTCCGCAGTATGGGCAGGGTCCTCAGTACGGACAGGCTCCGCAATATCCGCCGAATCCTAATAAAGGTCCAAAGACAGGACTTATCGTTGGGATCATCGCAGCCGCGGCAGTCGCAGTCGTGCTGATAGTCCTGTTTGTAACCCCCGTTGGAAGGAATCTTCTTGCAAAAAAGGACAATAATACTTCTGCCTCGGTCAGCACCACATCCGGTCAGCAGGAAGGAAGGGCGTCATCACAGGCTTCATCAAGAGCATCGTCCTCTCAGGCAAGATCAGAGGCTTCTTCAGAAAGGGCATCCTCTTCTCAGGCGAGATCGGAAGCTTCTTCAGCAAAAACTTCGTCAAGCACTACTTCTTCAGCGCCTGCTTCATCTGCAAGGCCTGATGAGACAGATCTTTCTTCTCTCAGCACCACAGAGGTCCCGCAGTTTGTTGATTTCCTTTGGTTCACGGAGGATGTGTATTACAACGGGGCTCCTGCTGCAAAGAAGGATCAGAAGGATTACAGTGCTCTCCTTGGAAGCTGGAAAGCTCTGGCCTTTATAGACCCGGAAAACAAAATGGACTCAAGGTGCTACGATTATTCAACCTATACCTTCGAGGGAACAGCAAGCTTTGCCATTCTCAAAACACAGCGTCACAGCATGTATCTCTTCGACGGCGGAACATCGGTTGACACCTCGGGCGAAGGCATGTCCACCTGGCATGGTGCGTTCGATAACGGAACCATAAAATTTGACGGTCCCGGCGCCATATCAATAGATCTGATCTATACCTACAACGGCCGCGAATACGCCCTTGGACATTATTATTATCCCTCCGGAGAAAATGGTCCTCTGGCACTTGTAAGACCGTGAATCCTGTAATGGACGTAACAAAAGGCTCTATAGACATTGCCTGCTGCGCTGTCTATAGAGCCCTTTTTAATAAGAAGCGGAGCATGACTGCTCCGCATATGAGCGACGCATAACGAAAGCGGAGCAGCTATGCGTAGCCCCTACACGGTAAATGTATCAACCGTTCCCTTCAACTGAGAGATACTCTCCATAACTCCTCCGGCTTCACCGGCTACGCTTTCGCTGGCATATGAGATCTCCTGGAGATTATTATTAACCTGCTGCACTGCACCGTTCAACTCTTCCTGCGAGTTACCGATCTTTTCGAGAGTACCTGTGATCTCCTGGATCAAAGCTGATATCTCTTCAGTGGAAGCCCCTATCTCCTGACTTACTTTACTGTAATATTCGGTATCTCCTCTGTAGTTGTCTGCAAGCTGCTCAAGCCCGTCATAGTCCTTCATAACGGTCGTACCGATGAAATCAAGGACACTTATGCTCTCTTTTGACAGCTGCTCCACGCTTGTCATAACCTTTGTGGTCAGTTCGTTTACTTTTTCAATCTCTTCATTTGTATTGCTTGACAGCTGCCCTATTTCAGTAGCAACAACCGCAAATCCACGGCCTGCTTCTCCTGCTCTTGCTGCCTCTATTGAAGCATTGAGAGCCAGCAGGTTCGTCTGTCCGGCTATCGAACTTATCGCGTTTGATACCGTCTGGATCTCTTCGATCACCTTTGCTTCTTCTATGGCACGTTCAAGTCTCTGTCTGCTTTCCGAAGCGATCCTGACCGCATGGTTTTTGTTCTCGATCATCTCAGGCACCATCTGATCTACTTTACTCTGTGTTTCCTGAGCTTTCTCGGCCATATCCTGTGCATCCTTTGCAAGTGAGGAAATAGCACCGGATACCTCATCACAGGTATTTCCTATAATGCCAATATTGGCCGTCTGGGTTTCGATATTGGCTCCTGTTTCCTGCATGGAAGCAGTGATCGAAGTAATACTGTCGCTCATCTGTCCGATCTGACCGTTCGCGCTGGACATCCTGTCGGCAATACGTACAGACTCCTCCTTTGTCTTCCTGATAGTATCAAGGAACTGACCTTTAAGAATTTCGATCAGATAACGGATCTCCTCTGATTCATACTTGAAATTCTGTATTTTCTGTCCGGACAGCATCTTCTCTTTAATAAACACCTTCAGCTCTTCTATCGGTGATAACTGTTTCTTGATCAGGAAGTTCATGAGTATCATGACTATGACAATACTGGCCACAAGGAAAATGAGGCAAATGATAAGCAACCGGTAGATCGACGATGTCACAAGAGATTTCGGAACCGCAGATACAAATATCCACCCGCAGGATTCAACAGGAGCCGATGAAAACATGCTCATTACTCCATTATAATCCTTTGCCGTAACGACATCTCTGCTTGTAAGCACACTGCCGATCTGAGGAAGAACACTGCTTAAGGTTACTGTTTTGTCCTCTCCCGGAAGGTAATCCTGATTGGGATGGGCAACAAAGTTTCCTGAGGAATCCAGAAGGAATCCATATTCCCCCTCTGATGTAGCGGATGCCGTCACAACTTCGTTGATGGAATCCAATGTATAATCAGCCCCTACAACTGCATAGAGTTGACCGTTTACATATATAGGAGTTGCCACTGTAACACACATCCCACCGATCAACACATCCATATAGGGATCTGTCACAATAGTCCCTTTCTTCTCTTTTGCGGAAATGTACCATCCCCTGGCGGTAGGATCATATCCCTCAGGTGTGGTTGCATCCGGAGCGGATTGAACAAACATCTTAGTCTCTGTTCCTACATAGAGGTTCAACAGGTTGCTCCGGCCTGATGCGAACTCTCTCACAATACGCAGTATCTGATTCTCAGATCCCCCTGTTGTTTCGGCAACTCCCGCAACACT
>JAILJR010000053.1 GCA_024694565.1 Butyrivibrio sp.
CTCCGTGGCTGTGCATATTGCACAAGCAACTGAGAGGCCCTTGTGAGCGGTCGGTACTTAGAGGCCGTACTTTGGCCTCTTAGTACCGCTACCAGCGAGCAGGAGCGAAAGCGTGCCCGAAGTGATTGTACAATATGCACAGCCATGGAGACGCAAGGTGACTTTTTACCTCAACATCATTTAAACTGGAAAGAAATAAACTCAACAACATAAAGAACTGACGACCCGAAAGGAATACCCCAATATGGAAACTTTACGCATCCTCCTGCTTGCATTCCTCATAATATGCGCCATAGCCGTAAGCTTCTCCGGAAGACTGCTGGTGTCGGTTGCAATCTACATGGCCTTCAGCCTTATAATGGCTATCATCTGGCTCCTGCTGGAATCTCCGGACCTGGCCATTACCGAGGCTGCTGTCGGCGCAGGAGTTACCAGCATTCTTTTCTTTATCACACTAAAAAAGATCAAATCAATCCGCACAGAAGACCGTATGGGTGAAGCTGAAGATTACGAGGAGACCAATGAGTAGGAAAAATCCTGATTATGAAGGAAGCAAATGGCAGCATTTTGCGCAGTGGACAAAAGGTGAATATGACCCGCAGAAGGGAAAGCTTGAGACTCATCCTCCGGTAAAGAGCAAAAAATCCGGTACAGATATCAAAGGTTACCTTCGGAAGATGTGGAATGAGAACAAGGATCTGTATGAAGAGAAGCAGGAGAAGGAGCTGTCCCTGTTTGAAAAGATATACTTCTTTGTGGCCATACTTCTCGGAGTTTTTATAACTATTCTGCTGCTTGTAACAGTAAGCCACCTTCCCCGCTTTGGAGATGCCAATGCCCCGGAAAACAATGAGGTCGCGAGAAGATACATAGAAAAGGGCCTTGAGGAGACAGGAGCAGTTAACATAGTGGCATGCATGATCCTTGACTACAGGGCATTTGATACCTTCGGGGAGTCATGCGTTCTTTTTGTGGCTGCTACATGTGTTCTTATGCTTCTTAAATCTGACGGAAAAGAAAAAAAGGATACAGAGTCAGAGTATGTGACCAGAAGAAGTGAAATTCTCCGGCCGGCGGCAAGAATCCTTGTGCCGGTCATCATAATATTTGGAATCTATGTGATTTTGAACGGCCACCTTTCGCCCGGCGGCGGGTTCTCGGGAGGCGCCATCATAGGCGCAGGCCTTATCCTGTATCTGACCGCCTTCGGCTTCGAGAGAGCAGGGAGGTTTTTATCTGAAAAGAACATCAGAATAATAACAGTTCTTTCTCTTACCTTCTATTGCTTTGCCAAGAGTTATTCCTTTTACACAGGGGCAAACCACCTGGAGAGTATCATCACACCGGGTACACCCGGGGCGCTCTTGTCAGCAGGACTTATAGTATACCTCAATATCTGCGTGGGTATAGTTGTTGCCTGCACCATGTATTCATTTTACGTCGCTTTTCGAAGAGGGAGCTTTTGATGGGAACCAGTGTTTTTACCAATTATGAGGAATGTGCATCAGTCATACTTTTTGTTATAGGTATGATGAATCTTCTGCTGCAGTCAAACCTCATCAAAAAGATAATAGGTCTGGATATAATGGATGCCTCGGTTTATCTTTTTCTGGCTGCCAAGGGTTACATTGAGGGAAGGCATGCTCCAATCTATACGGACGGAATTACCGATGCTTCCTATTACATCAATCCTGTCCCCTCAGGCCTTGTACTGACAGGGATCGTGGTCTCTGTAAGTGTCAGCGCACTTATGATGGCTCTGACCATCAGTCTGTACAGACAGTACAAGACACTTAATCTTGACGAGATCATGATGAAGCTGAGAAAACAGGAGAGTGAGGAGTTTATCGCGCTCTCCAATAAGACGGAGGGAGAGGGCTCAAAATGACACTTGTACAGAATTTCCCTTTCTTTTGCATAATACTGTCAATGTTCTCGGCGATAATCTCATTCCTTCTAAGCGGCAGATGGGCGAAGGTGGTACATGTTGCAATGCTGATAGCAGTTTTTGTCATGTCCCTGATGACCCTTAATGTAACGGCCCGCAGCGGATTGTCTTATACCTACATGATGGGGCATTATCCGGCGCCCTGGGGGAACGAGATCAAGATAGGACCGATCGAGTCTCTCATGGCAACCTCCTTTGCGTCCATTATGCTCCTGTCGGTAATGGGCGGTGCGTGGCATATAAAAAAGGATATAGATGAAAAGAGACTGAATCTGTATTTTATTCAGTTGGATCTGATGATGGCTTCACTTCTTGCACTCATCTATACCAATGACCTGTTCACTGCCTACGTATTTATTGAGATCTGCACCATATCGGCATGCGGTCTTATCATGGCAAGAAGGACAGGCAGGGTCTATGTTTCGGCTATAAGATATATGGTCATGAGCCTCATAGGATCAGGACTCTTCCTGATCGGACTGTCACTCCTGTATGCAATTACAGGTCAGCTCCTGATGGAGCCGGCAAGGACGGGCCTTATGCTTGACATCATCAAGGGAGCCTACCTTATTCCGGTTTCAGTCATTATGATCCTTCTTACAGTGGGACTTGGGATAAAGAGTGGTCTCTATCCCTTCCATACCTGGATACCTGATGCCTATGGCTATGCCACCCCTGCTTCCTCAGCGATCCTCTCGTCACTGGTGTCAAAGGGCTACATTTTCCTTCTGATAAAGCTGGTTCTGAGAGTGCTTCCCTATGAGACAGCTCCTGGAAGACAGATGGATAATGTCCTCTTTGTCTTTGGGGTCACCGGCATGATGATTGGCTCCATAGATGCCATAAGGGAGCGGAATGTACGAAGGATGATATCATATTCGTCGGTTGCCCAGATCGGCTACATCTATATGGGGCTTGGCCTTGCAACGGATGCAGGGATAACAGCCTCTCTTTTCCATGTGATTTCCCACGGGCTTATGAAGTCACTGCTGTTCATAAGTGCTGCCGGGCTAATAGATTCATCGAAGGGCAGGCTCGACAGAAATGGCCTTCAGGGGGCGGGCTTTAGGAACCTGGTTGCAGGTATAGGCTTTACGGTCGGAAGCCTTTCAATGATAGGAATGCCTCTGCTTTCGGGCTTTGTTTCGAAGTTCATGTTTGCGGAGGCGGCAACCCAGGCAGCAACTGTCAAGATGATAATAGCCTGGATTGCCCTTGCGATAAGCACAGTCCTGAATGCAGTCTACTTTATGAGGATGGTTCTTGTCATATACACACCCGATGACAGTAAAAAGACAGAGGCAGGAAAAGAGGGCGGTGCTGACTTCTTCATGGAGAAAGCAGCAACGATTACCCTTTCGGCTCTCATAATCGTCCTGGGCACGATGTCTCCCCTGGTCATAGGCATTCTTAATAACGGTCTTGACAAACTTGGATAGGAAAAGAGTTTTATGTCATATTCAATTTCGGAACTGATAACAATTACATTTAAGGCAGATACACTGGGAATTGTCTTTTCAGTGTTTTTTGCGTTTATCTTTATCCTGGTCGGAACTGCTGCAAAAGAGTATATGGAGCATGAGGGAGGAGTGAAGAGGTTCTATGTGTGCTTTTTCCTAACTCTTATCATGCTGGAATTACTTTGCTATGCGGGCAATTTTTTCACCTTCTATCTGTTCTTTGAGGCCATGACCTTTGTGTCCATGCCTATGGTGATGCATGAAGGAACCCATGAGTCCGTGATGGCTGCCCTGAAATATCTGTTTTATTCTGTTGGCGGGGCGTTTCTTACTTTATTCGGATTCTTTCTGTTTGTCTCAAAGGGCTACGAGCTTGTCTTTACAGCCGGTGGAAGTACCGGCGATATGCCACTTAATGGAATTGAGCTCGCTGCGGCTTTTCTCATGATACTTGGATTTGGCACCAAGGCGGGAATGTTTCCAATGCATGGATGGCTTCCGACTGCGCATCCCGTGGCTCCGTCACCTGCATCGGCAGTTCTTTCGGGAGTGATAACCAAGGCAGGAGTTTTCGGCATCATAAGGTGCATCTATTATGTCATTGGCTGCGAGAGGCTAAAGGGCACCTGGGTTCAGAGTGCATTTCTCATTCTTACGCTTATAACCGTTTTCATGGGCTCCATGATGGCCTATAGCGAGAATGTGCTAAAAAAGAGGCTGGCCTATTCCACTGTAAGCCAGGTATCCTATGTGCTGTTTGGCCTGGCACTCATGAACCGCGTCGCCTTTCTCGGAGCTGTACTTCATGTCTTTTTCCACAGCCTCGTCAAGGACATGCTGTTTCTCTCCGCCGGAGCGATAATAATGAAGAGTGGCTGTAAAAACGTATCAGACCTTTCCGGCATCGGGCGCAGGATGCCTGTGACGATGTGGTGCTTTACCCTGTGCTCAGTGACACTTATTGGCATACCGCCCACGAGTGCGTTTATGAGTAAGTGGTATCTGGGGGTGGGATCACTTGAGAGTGGAATACCTGTCATCAGGTGGCTGGGACCAGTGATACTTCTTATCAGTGCACTTCTTACTGCGGGATATCTGCTTACGGTTTCCCTTGATTCTTTTTTTGGAAAGGACAGGAGCGGAGAAGATAAGATCGGTGACCCGGGATTTTTTTACAGGCTGTCCATGCTCATACTCACCGCACTCTCTGTGGCACTTGGGATTTTCCCGGGGCATCTGTCCGGGATTATTGAAAGTATTGCAGATGCTGTGATCAGATAAAAAATACGCCCGCTGAAACCAATAAAAAATAATTGCAGCTGTTCAGAGCCAGGCTCTGCATGGCTACAAATTCATAAAGGAAAAGCCTTCATGAACAATAATCTTTTAGTAATTCCCATTGCACTGCCGGTAGTCTGTGGGATATACCTGCTGATGAGACCGGTGAAGGGGACCGGGAAGAGAAATGTAATAATAGAGTCTGTTGTCTGTCTTAACACGATAATCACTCTGTATCTGCTTTTTACCTGCAGCGGCGACAGCACAACACTGTTTTCACTGAGCGAAAAGCTTCCAATGACCTTAAGGATCGACGGACTTTCTGTCTTTTTCGGGGCAATTGTTTCGTGCCTGTGGCCCTTTGCAACCCTCTATGCCTTTGAATACATGGAGCATGACAACAGGGCGGATACTTTTTTTGCTGTATACACCATAACCTATGGAGTGACCATGGGAGTGGCATTGTCCGGCAATATAGTGACCCTCTACCTCTTCTATGAGACACTGACAATGGTCACGCTTCCTCTTGTGATGCACACCATGACCAACGAGGCGAGAAGGGCGACGAGAAAATACCTCTACTATATGATAGGGGGAACAGCCTTTGCCTTTATCGGTATGGTCTACTATGCGCTGTTTTCCACCGGGATCGAGTTTACTTACGGGGGGAACCTGGATCTTAATCATGCTTCCGGAAATATGAATGTTGTATGGTTTGTCTACCTTCTTGCATTTTTTGGTTTCGGTGTAAAGGCGGCTATTTTCCCGTTTCACGGCTGGCTCCCTGAGGCATCAGTCGCACCGACACCTGTGACAGCTCTTTTGCACGCAGTTGCCGTTGTTAAGTCGGGAATCTTTGCGATCATGCGATTTACCTATTACTGCTTTGGGGCACAGGTTCTGAAGGGAAGCTGGGCACAGGAGATCACAACTATCTTTGCGATGGTAACCATAGTCTATGCTTCAACCATTGGTGTAAGGGAGACTCACTTTAAAAGGAGAATGGCTTACTCAACGGTGAGCAATCTGTCCTATATTCTGCTGGGACTGTCAATGATGTCGCCGCTTGGGCTTCTTGCGGGCCTCCTTCATATGCTGTTTCATGCTGTCATGAAGATAAGCGCATTCTTCTGTGTAGGGGCAGTCATGCACAGGACCGGTAAAAACTACGTCTATGAGTTGGACGGACTTGGAAAGAAGATGCCGCTTACCTTCGGTGCGTTCTTCATTTCAGCCATGGCGCTGTCAGGTTTTCCTTTGTTTTCCGGCTTTGTCAGCAAGCTATCTATAGCGCAGGCTCTCTTTGAAAATATATCCCTTACCGGAGCACTGGGAGTACTCGTTCTTATCTACTCGGCGCTTATGACTGCCATATATACGCTTACCACCGTTGTGAGGGCCTTTTTGCCGGAGAAAGGCTTTGACATGGAAAGTGTTAAGGATTTCAGCGACCCCTCGTACAGGATGCTTCTGCCTCTTTTTGTCTTTTCAATTGTAACTGTTTTACTGGGTGTATGGGCTCAGCCACTGATAAATATTCTGAGCCTTGTAGCTAACGGAGTACTGTGATAATGAGCGTTAATTCACTTCATATCTTCATACCTGACCTGTGCGGACTTGGACTGTCCTTTAATATTGGAGGTCTGGGTCTTGTTATGGCGATCATTTCAACGTACATGTGGATCCAGACGTCGCTTTTTTCCGTAGAATACATGAAGCACGCTGCAAAAAAGCCCAGATACTTCTTTTTCCTGGTGCTGACGTATATTTCGACGACCCTTGTGTTCTTGTCAGATGATGTTTACACAACATTTGTTTTCTTCGAGATCATGTCCATAGCCAGCTACGTCTGTGTCATCCATGATGAGAAGGAAAAGACGCTGCGGGCAGGAGGGGTATATCTTGCAGTAGCAGTGATCGGAGGCCTTGTGACCCTGATGGGGATCTTCCTGTTAAAGGACCTTGTGGGGAATCTCTCATATGAGACCTTAAGGGATATGTGCGAGGCTGTACTTCATGGCGGGAACACAAGCAAGATAAGGCAGCTCTATATCGCTGCTGGCTGTATCCTCTTTGGATTTGGTGCCAAGGCAGGAATGTTTCCTCTTCATATCTGGCTTCCGATGGCACATCCCGTGGCACCGGCACCGGCTTCGGCGCTTCTTTCAGGCATCATTACCAAGACAGGCATATTCGGTATCCTTCTGCTGGCGGTGAGAGTGCTGCCGAATGATTCAGGCTTTGGCGATGTCCTTTGCCTGCTTGGAGTTATCACCATGCTTCTTGGCGGACTTCTTGGTATTTTTTCAATGGATATAAAAAGAACCCTGGCCTGTTCATCCATGTCGCAGCTTGGAATGATAATCCTGGGCTGTGGGATGATCGAGCTGCTTGGCGAGGAGAATGCGATTGCGGTAAGAGGCACAATTCTCCACATGGTCAATCACTCGAATCTGAAGCTCGTTCTCTTCATGGCAGCAGGAGTGATAGTCATGAACCTGCATAAGCTTGACCTCAATGAGATAAGGGGCTACGGCAGGAAAAAGACTGCGCTGAAGTGCGTATTCCTTTCGGGAGCCATTGGAATCGGCGGCATACCGCTCTTTAACGGCTATGTGAGTAAGACTCTGCTCCATGAGGCGGTAGTGGAGTACATGATGCATCTCCATGATGCACAAAGAGCCGGACTCTTCAAGGCTGTAGAGCTGCTCTTTCTCCTTACAGGCGGTATGACGGTCTGCTACATGCTCAAGCTCTTCATCTGTGTCTTCGTTGAGAGCAATACAGATAAAAAGCTGCAGGATGAATATGACAAGGGCAGGAAATACATGAGTCCCCTGACGGGAGCAGTGCTCTTTGTATCGGCATTTGTGCTCCCGGCATTTGGCATTTTGCCTTTCCTTACCCTTAACCGTATAGCAGATGTTTCGGAAGGCTCTCTCTACGGGGGCGCATTGGAGCATGCAGTGAACTATTTCAGCCTCGAAAACCTTAAGGGCGGATTGATCAGCATTGTGATCGGAGTTCTTTTATATGTTGTTTTTGTAAGAAAGCTACTCATGATAAAGAACTCAGATGGTGACCTTGTCTACATTGACAGATGGCCAAAAAAGCTTGACCTCTTAACTCTTGTTTACGAGCCCGTTCTGCTTGTCATCCTCCCTGCAGTATTCGGCTTCATCTGCAGAGCTGCAGACTTTCTCTTAGATGGTCTTATTCTCTTTCTGAGACAGACCACCCACAGCCAGCTTCGGGAAAGAAAGCGCATCCCCGAAGGGTACCTCAGAGCCTACTACCTTGGTACAATCACCAACAAACTGGAGGACCTCTGCAGAAGCTTTCTTGGAAAAGGCAAAAGAAAGAACAACTATATTCATATTCTGGCAGGAAAGCAGTTTGTCCTAAGAGAGAGCCACCGCGTAATAAACGCAAGCAGCGCCTTCTCCTTCCTCATGTTCGCTGTGGGCATAATAGCAGTAGTAATCTACCTGCTGCTTGCATAGCCGACAAATGAACTGCCAAATGAATTGTGCCGAAATCTTAAGAAATTCTTAAAGATTTAGCGTTTTATTAGTGATACAATTAAAATGATGGTTTACCCATATGGCATTATAAACATTTGAGGAGGATGAAAATGAAAGTATTAAGGAATGGTAAAAGTCTATTGAAAAGTGTGCTCGCCGCAACCCTGGGCGCAGCAATGATCACGATCGGCATGTCGCCAATCACTGCATCGGCCGCAACAACGGAAACCGGCGCACAGAGACCGACCAATGCAGATTTCAACTGGATAAACGGGATATCTGATATATATGCGATTCCCGGATCCGGAAGAGCACTCACATCACTTCAGGAGATCACAGGTGAATGGAAGGGATTTCTTGGCGGGATACCGTCAGAGACCAACAGCTTCTTTGGCTCACTAAATGCAAAGATCGAGGACAAGGGCAGCAATCACGCTACGATGACGGTAGACTGGTATACTGAGACCAGTGTTGACAACAAAACAGGTCGTCCAAGCTATAACGATACATCCAAGAATGCTGATACCACTTATACCGGCGGCTATTCAAACAAGATGTTCTATGCAGAGGATACAACCCTGAGCCATCAGTTCATAAGTGGAGATGCTATTAAGAACTTTATCATCGTCAACTTCTATCAGCAGGGCAATACCCAGTATGCTCTTGGAGCTTTCCAGGGAGATGGCAGGAAGACTCTTGGAAACATATTTATGACAAGGACTGTATCCGGTTCATCACTCTTAACGTCAAAGCCCGTTCCCAATGTTCAGGCAGCATGGGCAGGCTACGTTGGGTACTTTGAGACCAAATCTCAGGATGAAAAGGGACGCTCGATTCGCGACAGTATTTACATTGAACCTATTTCTGCTGACCATGCTTACGTTGTTATAGATGTAGGCGGCAAGAAGAGGGCAGTTGTGGGGAAGATGCAGCTCGAGAACGGCGCACTTAATATCTATGCTGCAAGCGGAGCTCTGTTTGATTCGATCAGGCTGATCAACAACAATACAGTTTCGCTTTCATCCCGCGGAACATCCTTCACAAGAGGGGACACATCTTCAAGGGCACCTGAATACTGGAACCACTTGGGCAACAGATTTGCAGCAGCCAATGAGTGGAATGACTGATCATTCACAATAATGCATATGAAAAAGGCTCCAATCCCGGGATTGGAGCCTTTTTGCTTTATACAAGAAAGCTTTAAGTCTCTTCATTGACCCCGGCTGACAACTGAATTGTAACGGGCGTAGCAGTTTGTCGGCTGCTGCGCTTTTTTTATAGTATCTTTGGCTTTAATATTATAAAATATTAGATATGAAGCTTTCATTTAAAAGGAGAAAAATTATGTTTTGTGAAAAATGCGGAGCACAGCTACGTGATGGAGCACAGTTTTGCAGTTCTTGCGGCGCAAAGGTTGACGTAGATGAAAGTACCGCTCCCAAAGCTCAGCCGTTTAATGGCAAGCTTCAGGAGCTGCAGTCCATGACAGAGCAGTTTCTGCAGGAGCAGTCCATTGAAGAGCAGGTGCCGGAAGATATTTTTTCAGAGACAGTTGACTGGTATGAAGATGCTGCTTTGCCGAAGGGGATGTTCAGGAATTCAAAGGGCGATATTATGTGGAATTACAGTCTGGATATGGTCAGGAACCCATTTATCCTGCATCTGTTTTACAAGATTTTCCTTTCCTGCGGCTTTGTGTTCGGGCTCATCATTGCACTGGCCTTCGGCTCATCCATGGGAGCATTTGATGAGGCAGTGGGTGTGTTTTTTGTGATCTTTCTTGGCTTTGGAGGAGGATTATCGCTGCTTGCGACACTTGTTTATTTCCTGAACATGTCAATTGGCGGCTCAATATACACAGTAATGCACATAATGACTAATGAGTGCATTCATTATAGCCTGATTGGGAGCGAGTCAGATGAGAAGAGCAAGGAAAAAGCAAGAAAGCTGATGGGCGTCGTGAATTTTCTGAGCAACGGGATCAGCTCATCAGGACTTGCTATTGAGACTAATACGTACATGGTCTCTGAGTACAAGGAGGTCAAAAAGATCATTTGTGACAGGGATCGGGATCTGATAAGGCTGAAGCATAATGTGCTTCAAAACCGTATATATGTATCGCCGCAACAGTACGATTTTGTTTTGGCCTATATTTCATCAAGGTGTACTGAAGCGAAAATCGTAAAATGAAAACTTTCCGAATGATTAAGGCTAATAACCCGAAAATCTGCCTTTGCAGGGTATTAAAGAAATGATTGAGATTCCATACTATGACAACAGATAACTGGATACTGTCAGCGCACGTATTTTGGATGCATACAGTATTTTCATCCGATTGGATTAAGACGGATAAAAAGGCATTAATATATGAGGAGGAGACACAATGGAAGAAAAGAACTTGTTGGAACTTGTGAATAACGCACTTGAGATGCTGACTGAGATTAAGGCGAGACTGGAAAATGATTCCAGGGCTCCAGGAGAAAATAATGATGAAACAGAAGTCAATACATCAAATGATGCCGCAAAGCCGATGAACCTCGTGTTTAATGCTTCGCAGCCAACTCCTTCGGCACAGCAATTTACAGCAGCATCGCAGTCAACAGCAGCACCGCAGTCAACAGCAGCACCGCAGTCGGCATTTGCTCAGCCATCGTCCCCGGTTCAGAGTAATAACACGTCAAAGGGCGGAATAAGGCTGGAATTTGGCGGCTTTTCACAGACAATTTCAAGTGGAGGAGCTTTTGCAGCTACGGCAGCTGACAGGGCAAGTGAAGGAAAAGGTGCTGATAACCAGACTGCCATATCTGCTGCAAGACGTCCGGGATCCGTACCTTTCGGTACATCACAGACTGCAGGTGCTTCCCCGGCTAATACTGCGAATCCGTATGCAGCAGCCAATGCATATAACCATGGAACACCGGATTTATCTGCAAATGAGAGAGCAAAGGCCTTCGATATGCCTGATGCGCCGGCTCCATCTGCCTTCAGATTCTGTAAGAATTGTGGAAGTCCGATAAAGCCTACTGCAAAATTCTGCAGAAACTGCGGCGAGAGATTATAGGCGATCCACAAACGGACGGATGGAATTTTAACCGGAAATTCAATATTCATTAGCCGGGTGGTCTTTTGCAGTTCACTCATATACATCAAACAATCACGGAGGCATTTTCGTATGAACAAAAGCAGATTTTTATCCGGAATAGCCGGAAGTACCTTCGCATGTTTACTGTCCGCAGCGATGGCTATATTGCTTTGCGCCTGCGATGAAGATCCGGGAAATTACGGATCCACGGGGTCAGGGAACAGCTCAAACACTTCATCCTCAGGTGACAATAAGTACGAACCGATCCCTGAAGAAGCCATGACCTTTTGGCAGGATGAGGCTCCGGTTGATCCGTCTTATTATGAGGGACGTTATTATGCACTGGCCAAGGGGGCACCGGCAGGACACTGGGAATGTACAGATAAGCAGCTTATAATGTCAGGTGATAACGAGTATTCAGATGGTTCGCTGAGTATAAAGGTTGTACCAAAAGAGACGGATGATGAATACGACTATGACGATGGCGTATTTTACTTTGAAGGAAGTGGCGGCAAATCCAGAATATCAGCCTTTGCAATGTTTATGTCTTCAAGCTATAACGCAGGGGAAGAATGTGCTCCGACTATCTGCTTTGAATATGATCCCAAAAGTGATTCTGCGCCGGGAAAGCTTTATGGCGCAGCGTATTTCGCGGACGTTAAACCCGGGGATGATATCTTTGGACACAGCATCAGTGTGAGAGAGTATTTTACACCAAGGCATGGCAAAAAAAACGGATATATCCGGATGAGAGGATATGGAAAGGGAACGATAAACTCCCACAATTATGCAAAAAAAAGCGACGGCGGCGGTGAGATGTCCACAGATTCGTCGGCGTGCTTTCCGTGTTTTGTCGCTGAAGGAGATAAAATCTGGGTGGTTGTAGATGTAATGGACGGAGAGGCATGGAAAGTCGGAATGCGTAAGCTGGCAGAGTATACCTGGGTACTTGATCCTGATAAACCTGCCTATGGAATGGAAGAGCAGGTGGAGGAAACCCATGAGGAATCCGATCCTGAGTGGACGAAAAATGAATATGCCGGCAGATGGGATCTTACAGGAGTAAGATTTGTAAATTCCGATAAGAGTTCAGGCGAAAAGAACGGAGCAAAAGTTACTGTAAACCGCTACGGAGTTGATGGACAGAATCTGAGCTTTGAGTTTGAGGCTCCGGGGCAAAAGGATGAAATTCTTTTTCCCTTCCTTCTCCCAGCCGGTCAGTATGGATTGAATTTCTATGCCGGAGATAATCTCTATGATACGGTCAGGATATATCCGTCATCTGCTGAGAACCAGAAGAATGAGCTGCTCTCATGTCTTTATGCAATATGTGATGTTGAAAATGAAGATTCGCCATCGGACTTAAAGATTACGCCAAAATACTATTTCCCTACACAATATCCGAAGAAGGGTATTAAAAGCTTCAGCCCCTATCCTCAGGGTGATACGATGAGATGGACAGAACGCTCAATGACTGCAGAGCTGAATCTTGAGGGAAGCTTTCCCGAAGGGGAAACAGACGGAGAAAAGATCAGTATGGTCATCGGGGCATCAGACGTGATAACAGGCGAGTGCTCTTTGTACAACATATTTGAGTACACATACAGCAAGGGACCGTTTGTTGTATGGGATTATAATCCGCCCGGGTATTGATGGCTGTAAGCAGTGTATAAAAGGGCACCTGTCACAAGAAGTCAAAAATGCAGATATTGAGCCTGCCCGAACAGTTAAATATCAAATAAACAATGACCCCTGAGCTTGAAAGCTCAGGGCTTGTTTAAGTTTAGATGAAAAGAACAAGGGGGTTACTTTGAAAGCTAAAATTCATATTTCCATAATTCGGGTTTTGATTTTATCATCCTTCGTGCTTCTTGTATTGATATCACAGAATATTTCAGCCTGTGCCATCGATCGCGACAACTGCAGCGCCATGGAACTAAAGAGCACAGACACTGAGCTTCCTGACAGCTTCATGGGTAGAGATGAGTATCTTTACAGGAGTCAGGACGAAGCAGCCTTAGCTCTTTTCACATTGGGCACTGAAGGCAAACAAATTAGTGTATCTACTGGCTCATACGGAAAAATAGCCGGAGAAAGAGAAGCAAATAAGCTTTCGAAGGCAATCCCCACCGGTATCATCGGTGTTTTGTCAGGGGTGATAACAGGTATTTTTATAGGTGTTGTGTTAGGCATGGTATATGGCGGCTTTATCGGAAAAAATAAAAGGAGCAGTCAAAACGACGGTTCATATGAGGGAATGCAGCCAGGCTCAGACATCATGAACGGACATAAAACTTACTGTACAAAATGTGGCAACAGTACAAATCCCGGTGACAGATTCTGCATAAAATGCGGTCAGGCACTTTCATTACAAGCCGGTCAGGCAACAACATCGGCAACCTATACCCGGCAAGCAAAGGAGGAGCTTGATAATGTAGCTGCATCAGGGACTTCTGCACCTGAAGCTGAAACTGAAACAGTCTTTGCTGCAGGTGCTTCATCCGTCGAGGCTTCACAGGGTCAGACACAATCGGGTGGGAAGATGACGACCAAAGAATCATCCGCAGCAGCCTCAAGGGTATCACCGGCTTTAATGCCGGGACAGCGTTTCTTCCCGGTTCAGGGAGCGGTCAAAAAGCTAAGATCCGAGCAGATCGCAGAGCAGGCATCCGTTCCATACGACCCATCGAGGACAAGCTTTGTCTTTCCCAAGCCCAAAATCCATGCCTCAAATATGCCTTCACCCTCTTTTGGGAAACTGGTCTCATCAGATCCGGCAAATACCACGGAGAAAGCTGATGAAAACAGCGCTGATACTATTGATCCACCCTCCGGTGACAACTGACCTGTATTGTCTTCTGTAAGTGCCGCGTCTCTAAATTTTTCCTAAACTTTTACTTAATCTCATGCTTTTGGAATTGCACTGTGTTAGAATGTTTTCTGAAAGCGGTTACATTAGTCAAGATTTGCAACTTTTTGATGTAAAAATGAAGTGAAAATGTATATTTTTTTCACTATCATGTAATTGTTCAGTGAGATACAGAAATCGGAAACTGCAAGGATACATTACATCTCACAATCAAAAAGCACTATCACAGCAAACGGAGGTAGATATGGAGCTTAGAACAGCATGTTCACCAAAAGATGAGAAGTACTATGATACCGAAAGGCTTCGCAAGGAATTTCTGATCGACGATCTCTTCCAGCCGGACGATATCAAGCTTGTCTACAGTCACATTGACAGGATCATCACCGGCTCGGCAGTTCCTGTAAAGAAAGAGCTCGTGCTCACGGCAGGAGATGAGCTTCGTGCTGAGTACTTCCTTCAGAGAAGAGAGATGGGCGTCATCAATATCGGCGGTGACGGAATAATCAGGATTGACGGAAAAGATTACGATGTTGATTACAAACAGGGCATGTACATCGGAATGGGTGCAAAGGACATTTCTTTTGCCAGCAAGGATGCATCAAAGCCTGCTAAGTTCTATCTGAACAGCGCACCTGCTCATACCACTTATCCTACAGTTCTCATCAAGAGAGAGGGAACACCTTCTGAGGGCGTGGTCATCATCAAGGACGAGAACAAGAAGGAGCTTGGAAGTCTTGAGCAGGCCAACCACCGAGTTATCAATAAATATATCCTTCCCGGACAGGTTGAGTCATGTCAGCTCGAGATGGGAATGACAGAATTAAAGCCCGGCAGCGTATGGAACACAATGCCATGCCACACTCATGACAGAAGAATGGAGGTTTATCTCTACTTTGATATCCCGGAGGATGCGCTTGTAATGCATTTCATGGGCGAGCCCACAGAGACAAGACACATCATCATGAGAAATGAGCAGGCTGTTATCAGTCCCAGCTGGTCCATCCACTCAGGCTGCGGCACTCAGGCTTACACATTCATCTGGGGAATGGTTGGAGAGAACCAGGATTTTGACGACATGGATAACTGCGCAATGCAGGATCTGAAGTGATCGTGAATAAAAACAGGATTGTTTGCATTTCAAAAATAAATATGAGCAAAAAAACATATCACATAATAGGAGGGTTAAAAAATGCAGGATTTCTTAAAAAACTTTTCACTTGAGGGTAAGATTGCCTGGATCACAGGTGCTTCTTACGGACTTGGTCTTGCTTATGCAGTAGCATATGCTGAGTCAGGAGCTAAGATTGTCTTTAACGACATCAACCAGGAGCTCGTTGACAAGGGACTTGCTGAGTACAAGAAGCGCGGCATTGATGCTTTCGGTGCAGTTTGTGATGTTACAAAAGAAGATCAGGTTGTTAAGTTTGTAGCTGATGCTGAGAAGGCTATGGGCGGTTCAATCGACATCCTTGTAAACAACGCCGGCATCATCAAGAGAATCCCTATGGTAGAGATGACAGTACAGCAGTGGCAGCAGGTTATTGATGTGGATCTCACAGGTCCTTTCATCTGCGCTAAGGCAGTTCTTCCTGCAATGATCAAGAAGGGAAGCGGCAAGATCATCAATGCATGTTCAATGATGTCAGAGTTTGGCCGTGAGACAGTTTCTGCTTATGCAGCAGCTAAGGGCGGACTCAAGATGCTCACAAGAAACATCTGCTCTGAGTATGGTCAGTACAATATTCAGTGCAACGCTATCGGACCCGGCTACATTGCTACACCTCAGACAGCACCTCTTCGTGAGAAACAGCCTGACGGATCAATGCATCCTTTCGACAGATTCATCCGTTCAAAGACTCCTGCTCAGAGATGGGGCAAGACAGAGGACCTTATGGGACTTGCTGTATTTCTTGCTTCACCTGCTTCTGATTTCATCAACGGACAGGTTGTTTACATCGACGGTGGTATCTCTGCTTACATCGGACAGGATCCTAACAACTTAGATCCTTCAAAGTTCACAGATATCGATGAGAAAGACGCACAGTAACTCTTTATAATAAACAAAAAAAGGACAAGGTAAAAAATGGACAAGATTTGTGAAGAACTCTATAAGATTGGTATTGTTCCCGTAATCGCTATTGATGATGCAAAGGACGCAGCTCCTCTTGCTGAGGCTCTTATAAAGGGCGGACTTCCTGCTGCTGAGGTTACATTCAGAACTGCAGCTGCTGAGGAAGCAATCAGGATCATTTCCGAGAAATTCCCTGAGATGATCGTTGGTGCAGGTACTGTTCTCAACAAGGAGCAGGCTGACAGAGCTAAGGCTGCAGGCTCCAAGTTCATCGTAAGCCCCGGCTTTAACAGAGCTAACGTTGAGTACATCCAGTCAATCGGTGTACCTGTTGTTCCCGGAACAGCTTCACCCGGAGAAGTTGAGCAGGCTATAGAGCTTGGACTTGAGGCTGTTAAGTTCTTCCCTGCTGAGCAGAATGGCGGTATTGCCAAGATCAAGGCTATGGCAGCTCCTTACACCAAGATGCACTTCATGCCTACAGGCGGCATCAACAAGAACAACTTAAATGACTACCTCAGCTTCAACAAGGTATTCTGCTGCGGCGGAAGCTGGATGGTAAAGAAGGACCTCATCGCTGCCGGCAAGTTCGACGAGATCGAGGCTATGACAAGAGATGCTGTAAATGCAATGCTGGGCTTCAAGCTTAAGCACATCGGAATCAACCAGGATGATGCTGCAGCAGCAGAGAGCGTAGTTGACAAGTTTGACCAGCTCTTTGGATTTACCAAGAAGGTTGGAAACTCATCTGTATTTGCAGGCTCATTCGTAGAGGTTATGAAGTCAAAAGGCCGTGGAACCTGCGGACACATCGCAATCGGAACAAACAACATCGACAGAGCTGTTTATCACCTTCAGAAGCAGGGCGTTAAGTTCGATGAGTCTTCATTCTCATATGATGCAGACAACCACCTCAAGGTTGCTTATCTTGCAGATGATTTCGGCGGCTTCGCTGTTCATCTTGGAAAGAACGAGTAATAAGAAGTTTGGGCACTAAAGATACTCTACACAGGACATAAATAAAGAATACGAAAGGAACAAAATAAAATGGCAAAGAAAGTTGTTACATTTGGTGAGATCATGCTGCGTCTGCAGCCCGATAACTATTTAAGATTCGTACAGGTAGACCACTACGAGGCTACATTTGGCGGCGGAGAGGCAAACGTATCTGTTTCCCTTGCAAACTATGGTCTTGATTCAGTTTATGTTACAAAGCTTCCTTCACACGAGATTGGACAGGCAGCTGTTAACTCACTCAGAAAGTATGGCGTTGATGTATCCAAGATCACAAGAGGCGGCGACAGAGTAGGTATCTACTACAATGAGAAGGGTGCTTCACAGAGAGGTTCAAAGTGCATCTATGACAGAGCACATTCTGCAATCGCTGAGGCTTCACCTTCAGACTTCAACTGGGATGAGATCTTTGAGGGAGCAGAGTGGTTCCACTTCACAGGTATCACTCCCGCTGTAAGTGACAGCCTTGCAGCAATCACTCTTGAGGCATGTAAGAAGGCTAAAGAGCATGGTCTTACAGTATCCTGCGACCTCAACTACAGAGGAAAGCTCTGGAGCAAGGAGAAGGCAGGTAAGGTTATGGGCGAGCTCTGCCAGTATGTTGATGTCTGCATAGCAAATGAAGAGGATGCAGGAGATGTATTCGGTATCAAGGCTTCTTCAACAGATGTAACAACAGGTAAGCTCA
Organism: Butyrivibrio sp.; assembly: GCA_024694565.1. Classification (GTDB taxonomy): domain Bacteria; phylum Bacillota; class Clostridia; order Lachnospirales; family Lachnospiraceae; genus Butyrivibrio. The sequence continues at coordinate 17,935 of JAILJR010000053.1, forward strand.
ACAGAGAGGGCTACATCGAGGTTGCACAGAAGCTCACAGAGAAGTTCAACTTCAAGAAGGTTGCTATCACACTTCGTGAGTCACTTTCAGCTAACGACAACAACTGGAGCGCTATGCTCTACACAGACGGACAGGCTTATTTCTCAAAGAAATATGCACTTCGCATCGTTGACCGTGTAGGCGGCGGAGATTCCTTCGGCGGCGGACTTATCTACAGCTGTGTAAACAACTTTGCTCCTCAGGAGACAATCGAGTTTGCTGTTGCTGCTTCAGCATTAAAGCACTCAATCGAGGGCGACTTCAACCTTGTTACAGTTGATGAGGTTAACAAGCTTGCCGGCGGAGACGGATCAGGACGTATCCAGAGATAAAAAAGATTAAAAAATGATTAAAAAGCGCCATGCATATTTAATTGCGTGGCGCTTTTTTGTTATGATATTATAGGGTGATTTTTCAGAGCCGACTCTGAATAGTTACAAAATTGATAAAAATCCGGACTGCAAGCTTGGGGTTGGAAAATTGGAAATACAAGGCTGGGTAATTTTAAACTTTTATTCTGCGCTATTGCTTGTACTTTTGGTGATATTTGAGAGCAGAACAATAAGAACGATGGCAGGCAGGAGATTTATACAGCTCGATTGTATGACACTGCTGCTTCTTTTGGCAGAGACTGTAGGGCATATCGGGGAGAACAACCCTGAAAAGTACCTTCTGCTAGGCAGGATTGGCTATTATCTCATATATATCCTGGACCCTGTTGATTACCTGTTTTTTATGATCTATATAAACTGCTGGATCAACAAATCCTACAAGAAAGCGCAGAGGGATGCCTTTCTGTGGATATACAGGGCTTTTGTAATACTCAATTTTGTCGGAGTGACTATTGATCAGATATTTGGATTAAAGTGGTTTTATTATTTTGATGGACTTGAATATAAGAGGGGGGCACTGTTTCTGGTAAGAGGAGCGCTTCTTCTGTTTTTCTGTGTGCTGATCTCTGTCTACACCATAATCTACCGAAAGGGGATATTCAGGGGCTACAGGTTTGCAATTTTTTCTCTTCCGACCATAGCTACGCTTGGGGCCTGTCTGCAGATATTTGTAGTCAATATGACTACCACGTACGCAGCAATATCAATAGGACTTCTTATCCTGTTTATTTATCTGCAGAGCAAGAACCTTGATGTGGATTATCTGACGGGCGCACTTAACCGCAGAGGACTTGATATAAGGCTCGAGGAGGCAGTAAAAGAAGCATCTGCAGGTGGAAAGACATTCTCAGCGATAATGCTTGATCTTGACAGATTTAAGACTATAAATGACACCTACGGCCACAGTGAGGGTGATGAGGCTCTTAAGGCGGTTGCTGAGGTACTTATGAAGGCCTTTCATGAGAATTCGTTTATAGGCAGGTTTGGCGGTGACGAGTTCTGTGTTATTTCCTATATCGGAGATAAGAAGCAGCTAAATGAAAAGATAGAGCTTGTAGATGACGAGCTTGATCTTTACAACTATAAGAGCGGAAAGCCTTATAATATTGAGCTCAGCATGGGTTACATGATTTATGACAATGAGAGCAGGATGAGCGCAAAGGATTTCCAGATGGCCATCGACGAACTCATGTATGAGCAGAAGAAAAAGCATCATTTAAATGACAGAAGAAGGTAACAACAGGTGAAGCTGGGTAAGACAACTGAAACAATTCTGATATTTTTGTCCGCGCTTGTAATTCTTTTTACAGGTCTGCTTGCGATGAGACAGATTCTGGGCAACTGGGTAAATGACACCTACGAGAAAACCTTAAGCCTCGGCGGTGCGAGGCTTTCTGATGATGTTTATATCACTGTTAACAGGATAAGCCAGCAGGGAGTCTACAAAAGAACACCGAATAACTACGAGACCCGTTTAAGTGTCAGCGCAGACAGATTTGCCAATACTATTTACAAATCTATACTCGGAGAAGACACGGCAGATGCGGGGGATGGCTTTACAACGAGGCTTGTTCTCACTCTTCACAACAACAGCGAGCAGATGATAAAAAACTGGAGGGCATATCTCCTGGTTCCTCCAAATACAGAGATCATCGACAACTGGAAAATATCGGCCTACATAGATGACGGAAGGCTTATATTGAATCCGCTGGATGATCTGTCTCTTGCCTCGGGACAGGATGTGGAGTTTGGAATTGTCATCAGGACCGGCAGGACATACAATCCCACGGAACTTACTCTTTACGGATATGGCTCATATGTGCAGGGCAGTACGATTTATGAAAAGATTATTTATTCAGGCTTCGTAGTATGGGCAATATTATTTGTGGGATATTTCGTCTCAAGATTTAACTTCAAGAATTACAGGGAAAAACAGAAGAATGACGTCAAGATAATTCTTCAGTCAATGAATACATTCATTCGTTTTATTGACGCGAAGGACCCATATACAAGGGGGCATTCCACAAGAGTGGCGATGTATGCGGCTGAGATCGCAAAGAGGATGCATCTGTCAGAGGATGAGGTACAGAATGTTTACTACGCCGGTCTCCTGCACGATGCCGGCAAGATCAGCATTCCCGATGCAGTGCTGAACAAGCCCGGTAAGCTGTCAGATGAGGAGAGGAAGCAGATTCAGGATCACACCGTTGCCGGCGGCAAGATGCTCAAGCAGCTTACGGCTCTTCGCGGTATCAGAGAGACAGCTCTTTATCATCATGAAAGATATGATGGAACAGGTTATCCGGAGGGTCTCAAGAAGGATGCAATACCTCTGTATGCAAGAATCGTAGGAGTTGCAGACTCCTACGATGCAATGTCAAGCAACAGGGTTTACAGAAGGCACCTTAACAAGGACGAGATAATAGAGCAGATACAAAAAGGATCGGGGTCTCAGTTCGACCCCGCGATAGTAGTATACATGGTTGATATGATAAACGACGGGTATGTCAATGTCGTTAAGATGGAGACAGCAGAGAACGAGGACAGCAACAAGGACTTCCACATCACGGAAGACGACATCCCCGGGGTTTATATGGGGCTGTGAATCGAATGATATAGTGAGTTGGTGATGTTGCTCCTGTTGTTGCATCTGGTTTATATGGGACTGTGAATCAAATGATATAGTGAGGGCAGGCTTTTTGCCCTCACTCAAGGCTTTTAATCTTTCAGGCCGTGCAGGTGACCTTCAAATTCACTGAAGTAAGTTTCTTCGATTTTGCGCATGAAGATGGTGACTTCGGCTTCTTCGAAGTAGAGCTCGAAGTGGATGCTGCCTACGCTTTCTCCAATCAAGTGGGCGCGGATGTAGAGGATGTTTTCTCTGGGCCACATGGCGCCTGCGGTGTATGGTGTGTTATAGATTGGGAAAAGACCACTGCACATTTTTCCAATGCCGAAGGTTATTGAATGCTGGGTATCTTTTTGCGTCAGGGTCATGGTTCCGCTGCCGCTGTCAGAGATTATGAGTGCAAGTGTCTCAAAGCTGTTTTTATTAGGCTCCAAATGGTATGCTGCGGAAAAAATGCTCTCGTTTTTGGAAGAATCGGACCTTGAGAAGAGTTTTTCCATAAATACCGGCATGGTGTAAGGCGACGAAGTGATGCCATTAATTATGTAGTTTTCAGGAAGCCTGGGCGGAGCTATGGAGAGAGTGTGGGCATAGTCAAGCAGATCCTGGTAGGACTGCGAAGCTTCGGGGCTCTCTGAATTCTGCGGTCTCAAGCCGCTGCCCTGTTTTACAAGATTGTCGTAGATAGCGTTGTAAATCAGCTGGTTCCCTCCCTGCATACCCTGTGTGTCTGCTGTGGTCATGACAAGAAGGTCTTCTGAGGGAATGCTTATTCCGAGCTGACCGCCCATTCCGTAGAGAACAAAACCGCCCTTCTCATTCTGCCAGATCTGCATGCCGTAGCCCTGGGCTTCGCTGGGAAGCGGGGCAGTCACAAATGTGTCAGAGGAGTTTTTGGTCAGTTCATCGATCAGCTCTTTTGACAGAAGTTGCCTTTCATGGCCGTCTGAGCATTTTATCCTGCCGCCCTTCTTCAGAAAATAGAGGAGCTTTAGTACATCGACAGGAGTTGCCATGAGTCCGCTTCCACCCATGGAAACGCCGAAGGGATCCTTGACCATATATGCGTTTGCGGAAAAATCCATGTGATCCAGAAGCCTTGCCCTCATATAGTCGAGCATCTGACTGCCTGTCAGCTTTTCAACCAGGGCGCAGAGAGTGTGGGCGCTTGAAGTATCATAGTGGAATACTGTACCGCTTTTGTGGGTAGGTGGGACAGTGAAAAAGCTCTTTACCCAATCCTCCTTCATGTTCACCTTGTAGGTCGTTGAGGCGTGGCAGGTCCTCATCATAAGCATGTTCCTTATGGTCATTTCCGTTATCCAGGGGTGCGAGCTGTCTGTTATATATTCAGGAAAGTACTGCGCAACAGGATCGTCAAAAGACAGCTTTCCATCCTCTGCTAAAAGTGCAATGGCAACAGCCGTAAAGCTCTTGCTGATTGAAAACATCCTGTGAAGGGTGTCCTTTGTGTAGGGAGTGTAGTATTTTTCAAATATCAGTTTTTCTCCCTTCATAATGAGAATGCTGTGCATTGGGACAGCCTTTTTATCTAGCTCATTTAATACATTTACGATGCTCGTTGATGATACTCCGGCATCTTCCGGAATAGCTCTTGCAAATTCAAACATAAAAACCTCCTGTAGGGCTATTGAAAAATTGTCAAAAAAAGTATATCATATTACAGCTATTGATTTATAATTTACTTGCTATTTATTTAAAGTGAGGTATTTATGTCATCAATTATTCAACACAATCAGGTTTTTAATAATGAGGTTCCGTTCTGCAGGGTTTACAGCATCGAGAGCAAGAAGCAGCTCGAGGAGAGATTACTGGCCCACAGGATTTCATATTTTATTGAATGGCAGGATAAATCAATCTTTCAGAGAATCTTTGACAGAAACGGAGGCAAGATAGTTTGTACCTTCAGGATCAATAAGGGAGATATTCTCAAGGCCAAGGAGCTCTGTCAGGGAATAGATGGCATCAAGTTCAAGGATCTTGGGGATATACAGACTACAGAGCGAATCCGCAGAAGGAGTGAGGCAGCCAGGCCACAGGAGGTTGAAATGGATGTGCCTTCCCTGAGATTTGAAAACAGGATCAACGATCTGAGTCTTGGCATGGATGATGACAGCAAAGAGCCTGCACGCGAACAGTATGAAGAGCAGTATAGCGAGCAGCAATACGATGAGCAGCAGTACAATGACCAGTATAGCAGACAATATGCTCAGCAGAACAGCCGGTATGATCAGTACGAAGGTTACGATGAGGAAGGCTACGAGGACGGCTACTACGAGGAAGGTTACGAGGAAGGCTACGAAGACCGGAGCTATGGCAATCAGGGCTATGAAAGCCAGGGCTACGGCACTCAGGGCTATGAAGAGGGATACGAGGAAGAGTATTACGAGGAAGGCTATGATGAAGGATACCATGATGGCTATGGCAACTATGGCAATTATGGGAACTATGACAATTATAATGGCTGAGGAAATAATAAGCAGGGGATATGATTATTCCCTGCTTTTGCTTTGTAGTCAGTCAGAGCAGTAAGGGGACGGCTCTTTTGTTTTCTTTATAACGGGCATCTGTCCTGGGAGGTTTCTTTTGAATTGTACCTTAACCGGGATTCAGAAAGCAGACAAAGGCCCCAATCTCTTGTTCTGCTAACCGGCCATAGGAAAGCAGACAAAAGATCCGCAACCCTGACTGCCCTTGACTGCTAAAAAGCTTACTACAGGAAAAGAGGAAAGTGATGATACCAAAGAAAAACACAAATACAAAAAGAGTCGATAACAGAAAGGATAACACGGATGCAGCACCCGGCAGATGTCCTGTGTCCGGAAAGTGCGGAGCCTGCCAGATGATCGATATGCCTTACAGGAAGCAGCTGGGCAAAAAGCATGCCAGACTACAGGAGCTCCTTGAGCCATATTGCAGAGTCGAATCCTTTGTGGGAATGGAAAGACCTGAGCACTACAGGTGCAAAGTTCATGCGGTGTTTACTCACGACAGAAAGGGAAATCCGCTCTCCGGTGTTTACCGCGAGGGCAGTCACGAGGTAGTTCCCGTGGAAAAATGTCTTTTGGAGGATGAGAAGGCAGATGCAATAATCGCATCCATCAGGGGGATGCTAAGATCCTTTAAGATAAAGACCTATGACGAAGACAACGGCTTTGGTCTTCTCAGGCATGTCCTCATCAGAATAGGTAAGTACTCGAAGGAGATCATGGTCGTACTTGTGACGGTATCACCTGTTTTTCCGTCAAAGAACAATTTTGTAAAGGCTCTGTTAAAAGAACATCCGGAGATTACCACCATTGTTCTTAACGTCAATGACAAGCAGACCAGTATGATTCTTGGTGACAAGGAAAAGCCGTTATATGGCCCCGGTTTTATCTACGACATGTGCTGTGGTATGAAGTTCAAAATAAGCCCAAAGTCATTTTATCAGGTCAATCCTGTACAGACAGAGGTGCTGTACAGGACGGCTCTTGATATGGCAGAGCTTTCCGGGGATGAGATTGCCCTTGACTGTTACAGCGGTGTCGGGACAATCGGTCTCATAGCCAGCTCCAGGGTGAAAGAAGTTATAAGTGTTGAGCATAACAAGGATGCAGTTAAGGACGCAATCCTCAATGCAAAGATAAACGAAGTCAAAAACATAACCTTCTACCAGAATGATGCCACCGTCTTTATGCAGCAGATGGCAGATTCCGGCGACAAGGTGGATGTAGTATTCATGGATCCGCCAAGGGCCGGTGCAACGCCGGAGTTCATCCATTCTGTTGAGGTTCTCTCTCCGGAGAAGGTCATCTATATATCCTGCAGCCCGGACTCTCTTGCCCGTGACCTTGGCCTTTTCAAGAAATCCGGCTACATCGTTAAACGCGCCGTCCCGGTAGATATGTTTCCGTTTACCAGAGGAATCGAGACGGTGTGCCTCTTGAGCAACCGAAAACCAGATGCGAGAGTAAAGATCGATGTGGATCTGGAAGATTACTACCGTATCAAGGACGAACAGAAAAAGAATAAAGCCTCAGAATAAAAAAACACCGAACTTAAAGCGAAGAGCTG
>JAILJR010000054.1 GCA_024694565.1 Butyrivibrio sp.
CTCCGTGGCTGTGCATATTGCACAAGCAACTGAGAGGCCCTTGTGAGCGGTCGGTACTTAGAGGCCGTACTTTGGCCTCTTAGTACCGCTACCAGCGAGCAGGAGCGAAAGCGTGCCCGAAGTGATTGTACAATATGCACAACCATGGAGACACGAGGTGACTTTTGACCTCAACATCATTATATGGAGAGAGTATTTATGTTTTGTTTCGTTTATGTTTCTGTTTCGTTAAAAAAGCAGGATCTGCTCCTGCCAGATTTCGGGATGAGAACAAAAGACTATGCCCCAAAAGAAACTGTAAATGACGTGCCTTTTCCAAGAACACTAGTTACAGCAATCTCTGCTCCGCAGATATCTATAACTCTTTTAACAAGTGCAAGTCCCAGACCATTACCCTTTGTAGCGTGAGAAGTATCTCCCTGATAGAACTTGTCAAAAATATGCTTTCCGGTATCCTCTGAAATACCACATCCGGTATCAGAGACCTCAACCTGAATATGTCCTTCTGCACTGTGTGCTGAAACCTTGACTGTGCCTCCGTCATCGGTAAACTTAAACGCATTTGACAGCAGATTGTTCCAGACCAGTGACAACAGCTCTTTATCCGCAGTTATCTTAAGATTGTCCTCAATGTCTGTATCAATCTCAATGTTCTTTTTCTCCCAGATATCTTCAAATCCGACAATGCACTCTGCAAGCTGCTCGCCCAGATCATAAGTCTCTTTTTCGGGATATATCTGCTGATTCTCGAGTTTGTTAAGCTTAAGTATGTTTGTGATGAGCTCCGAGAGCCTTCCGGTTGCATCGGAAATTGCCCTGGCATATTCCTGTCTCTTTTCTTCTGAAAGATCCTGCGCCTGGAGCATCGTGCTGTAATTTCCTATAACAGAAAGCGGCGTCTTGATCTCATGTGATACGTTTGATACAAAATCTGTTCGAAGAGTCTCGATCCCTGACAGCTCCTGCGCCATCTTGTTGATATTCTCTGCGATTATATCAAACTCATTCCTTCCGGGAATAACTGATATGCCTTCAACTCTAGCCCTAAAGTTCCCTTTTGCAAGCTCCTCTGTGGCCTCCAGGATCTTTTTTACGGGTCTTTCTATCATGATTTTTCTCTGTACCCCGTCAAATAAACAGAAAATAAGGCTCAGAAACAGGACATTAAGGAAAGTAAGTATTGCATTTTCCTGAATCTGCTCTCTGGTAAAGTCCATTGAACTCAGAAACAGGTAAAAACTGCAGGTCACGACAAATGCTATCAGCACAAAGATGATCACATATCTCTTTAATGAAAAAATACTGGTGGTCTTCTTTTCCATTAGTTCTCACTCCTTAGGCACTACCTTGTATCCCAGCCCGCGCACTGTGACAATCTCAAAATCATCGCACTCCGCAAACTTTTCCCTGAGCTTGGTCATATAGACATCAACTGCTCTGGGAGTTGCATCAGAATCCACATCCCAGAACTCATCCATAAGCTGTCCCCTGGTGAATGTCTTTTTGGGAAAAGACAGGAGCTTGAATATTATGTTAAACTCCCTCTGGGTAAGGGGAATCTCTTCACCTTTGACGGTAACCACATGCTCATCGGTATCCATGACAAGGTTCCCGATCTCGAGCCTCTTGGTGTTGGCAATTCCCGCCCTGCGAAGGAGCGCTCCCACGTGAAGAGTCAGCTCCTCAAGATTTATTGGCTTTACCATGTAATCATCAATTCCCGCCATAAAACCCTTTTGCTTCGCTTCGAAATCTTCTCTGGCAGTCATGAACAATATCGGAATATTATCATTGAGCTTTCTTACAGCTTCCGCAAACTCAAAGCCATCTATCCCCGGCATCATTATATCGGAGATAATGAGGTCAAAGGTCTTGCCATACATCCTGTCATAGGCATCGTGGGCATTCAGGCACCCTTCAGTCTCATATCCCTTTGTTTTCAGATATTCACAGACAGTCTTATTAAGATCGTTATCATCTTCAACAATCAATAAATTAAACAAACTCTAACACCTCCTGATATGCTTTTACGATAATATCGTATCATAGAAATGTTAGAGTTTTGTTTCTGAAATGCATCCGTATGAACTTTTATGCAATCTTTCCGGCTGATTTGAGCCACTCAACCTCGTCGTGGATGGTCTCGTGATATGACCTTGTGTGGTAACCGAGCTCTTTCTTTGCCTTTGATGAATCAAAAGCGTTATTTCTTGCCAGGTTATATACTGAAAAAGTTGTCATTAAAGGCTTTGTTCCGCGCAGCTTTCCCATGGTCTCCATAATCCTGCCCATAAGGTTTGCCGCCCAGATCGGAAGGAACATTTTCACAGGCTTGCAGCCAGACTCATCGCTTATTATTTTGCTGAAATCCCTGAAGGATACGGGTTCATTACCAAGGATGTAGCACTCACCCTTTCTGCCCTTATCGATTGCAGCAATTGTTCCGTCTGCAAGATCCCTTACGTCGCATAGGTTAAAAGAGCCATCAATTCCCGCAGGTATATCTCCGTTGATAATCTTTATAAGCGTACCTGTAGTCTCTCCAACAGCAAAATCCTCAGGCCCAAGGATCCCGCTGGGATGTACAACGCAGGCGTTGAGCCCTCTGTCACTTACGGCATCAAGAACTTCCTGTGTTGCAAGTGCCTTGGACTGGCTGTAGCAGCCCAGAACCTCTGACTCATCAAATCTCGTTACTTCCCTGATCATTATTCCCTTAGGCTGTTCCGGGATTGCACCGGTTGAGCTGCAGTAAACGAGCTTTTTGCACTCAGGATGTTCAAGGCAAAGATCAATGATGTTCTGCGTTCCACCTACATTTACATCCATTACTTTCTGGTTGTATTCGGGATTTACTGAAACAATGCTTGCAATGTGAAGTACAACGGTCTCTTTGTCACTATCTACTGTGAAGAATCTTTCCAGCGACTCCTTGTCCGTAAGGTCTCCTTCAACTATTTCAGCCTCTTCGGGAACAAACTTCATTGCCGGATCATTTGGGAGAACGAAGGCTCTCACCTTATCGCCTCTCTCCACGAGCTTTCTGCAGATTGTTCCGCCTAAAAATCCTGCTGCGCCTGTTACTAAATATATTCTCTCTGACATGATCTCTTTTCCTTTCGTGTGTATCATTTTCTTAAGTGTTTTTGATGTGTTTCATTTGATGTTTCACATTCTAGGAAAAGAACATTTTTGTTTTGTTTCTTTTATGTTTCTGTTTTATTAAATTATATGAGCCGACCGACAAAAGCACGCCCGTCCGGGTCTGATTACCGGTCTTCTTCAATGTCAATGTCGGGTTCGGGTTTGAAAATCGACAGGCAGATGTGGACCTCTTTGCCGTTAAAGGAACATGTGTAGGTGTTCCTGGCAGTAAGATCCGTACCCTCTTCAAGGGGCTGGAGCTGATGCCTTCTTGCATAGGCCTTCATCCTTTCAGAAGGAAGAAGCACCGGGTTATCTGTCTTCGGCGTCTTTTTCCTTGCAGAGCTGTAAAGACTTATGAACTTCTTAAGCTCAGTCCGAAGCTCATCCCGACTGTCCTTCCGGTCTGCAAGCTCGTCCGAATCCATATCCACTTCCTCGACAATCGCGTGATTTATCTGATTTCTGAGGTTTCCGATCCTGTAATAGCCCAAAAGAAGCTCAAACAGCATATCATCATTATTAAGCTCGGAATATGCCTTCAAAACACCCTCAGCCTTTCCGTGCAGCGCATCGATCTTCAGCCTCGCAAAATCGCGTGCGATCGCATCCGGCTTCTGCCTGAAATCAAGGACCGATCTTCCGTAGGATTTAATGAAATAATGCTCAATATCTGAAAATGCCCAGCGCATCTTGGCTGTCTCATTCCATAGAAAAGCCTGGCCGCGTCCGGGTCGTCCATGGCAAAGGTGCTCCAGTATTTTTTCAGTATATCTACCTTTCCGTAATTAAGGAACAGGTCCAGACCGGTGATCAGCTTCTGTATCTCATAATTTTTGATCACGTTGGAAACCTGACCAAAGAACCTTCCATACGGCAGGCTTGAGTTGATAAGACCCTGAACATAGCACTTGTAGTCAGTCTTATTGTTCATGAGAAGGAACGTGGAGATCAGGGTGTTTCCGTCAATCGTGCCCATCCCCTGGACATCCATAAACATGTTGACGTCGACCCTCGCATCGCCTATGGTCCGCTTCACTATAAAGTTTATTGTGTCGATTGAAAGGGTCGAATCCGACGGGATTGAGATAAACCTCATGAGGATATCCTTCTCCCTGTCGAGCATATGCATTTTGTAAAAAGAGTCCATCTGATGATAAACCTGATGCTTGATCCACCTCTTTTCCTCAGGTGAAACATCACTCAGAAGAATTTTCACAAACTGATTTTCAAATTCCTCATCTGAAGTCAGCTTTGAAAAAAACTCAAGCTCGTTGAGCCCGCGGGCATAGCCGAGCTTGAATTTCTCTTTCATGCGGCCAAGCTCATTCTGACGGTCCTTTGGTACAGACTCATTGATGTCGATGATCTCAAAATCAAGCTGCTCTATGAACTCCATTATCCTGTAAATGACAAAATTATACTCATCGGCGGTGTCAATATTGCTAACACCCTCCAGCTCAAGCTCGGATATTGAACAAATGCGCTCCTCTCCAACCGGGACAGTCTTGCTTTTGCCGAGCATCACAATTTCGTCAATATTATACTGTGAAAGCATATATTTTATCCCTGCCTCTGCTAAGGATATACCCGTTGTGCAGGCTGACGCTCCGGTAGGTGTTTCGCAGATAAAATAGTTTAAGTCAAGTCTGTTTTTGGTTTCAGGAAGAGTTGTGAGGAAAATGTTTTTATTCTTTTTCATAGAGCCCTTTCGTATTCCTCCTATTTTTATGAGTCGCCCGACAAAAATTTTTGAATTTTTTTGACACAATACCGTTAAGCTTCGTATAAATAAATGTCAAAACAAAAACATAATAAATCTGGCCCCGGGCCAGGGAGGGGAAATAAAATGAAAAAGACTATTGTTACAAGGGTACTCACAATCGCAACCGCAGCAGTTATGTTTGCAGGCACACTTACAGCAGGTGTTGCTGCAGCACCGGCTATCAGGGTTGAAGCCGCTGATGCCTCTTTTACACAGACACTATTAAGCGCTTTTGATTCACAGTTCTATGCTTCAAAATACGCCGATGTAAAGAAAGCTTATGGCAATGATGCTGACGCTCTTTTTGCTCACTTTCTCAATAACGGGATGAAGGAAGGCCGCATGATCAATGCAAACTTTGATCCCAAGGCTTATATCCAGGCTTACTCTGATGTAAAGACATACTGCAACGGCAGCTATACAAAGGCATATGAGCATTACTACAAGATCGGAAGATCAGAAGGCAGAAACCTTACAACATTTGCCGCAATTGATGCTCAGAAAAATGCAGCTAAGGCCCAGAAAGAGTTACAGAAAAAGGTAGTAAAGAACCTTCCGGTATACAGAGACATTAACATTGGATATGGAATCACATTATCGCTCAGCAACAAGCAGCTTGACAGCTGTATCGTCTACGTATTTGAGAGCGATTATGGTTATGGCGCATACATAAATGAAAGCCTTGTTGCAACATCCGGCTTCTACAATCAGGACAACGCAATACTCCATTCAACAATAGTATTTGATGACGGTAACATGAACGAGTACATCAACAACTCTCCTTCTTACAGTGATGATGACGTTGCAGATGCCCTTGCACTTGGACTGGTACTCTATGCATTGTCTGAAGAAGCAAATGCCTGAACTGATGATATAGAACACATAGGTCAAAAAGGGATTGTGAAGAAATGTTTTATCATTTTTTCACAGTCCCTTTTAGTTTTCAGCTTTCCGATGGCATGCAGGCTATGGCAGCTTATTTATGAAAATTGTATAATATAGTTGACATTTATACGTATTAAATTTACAATATTCATATCACCAAAAAACATTCAGCCATTCCTGCAGACCTAAATGCAATAAATACAGTTGAATGATCTATCAGTTTCCAAAAGAAGGAGGATTCAGTTATGAATGAAAAAGTAGCTATGGGAGTAACATTAGGAATTATGGTCGGGCTTGTAATCTGTGTGATACTTTTCAGATTTGCCAACAAGGACAAGAGAATCAAGACTCAGTATGATGAGAGGCAGGAAGTTATAAGAGGACGGGGATATAGATTTGGCTTTTATACCATGCTCTTTCTAGAGGTGGTTCTGATGATGGCCAAGATGGCGGGTCTTGTTTTTCCAATTGAAGAATACCTGATACATATGGTCACCATATTGATTGGCACTTTAGTCATCTGCATACACAGCATCTGGAACGGAGTCTACTGGGGGATCAACAATGACCACAAACGCTACTATATCATTTTCATCGTAGCAATTGTTCTTAACCTGATACCTGTGGCATCCTCACTCGCACACAGTACTATCGCTACAAAAGGCTTTGACTCTCTCCCCATGCTCAATGTCCTTGTGCTGATATGGATGGCTGTTATAGGCATCACTGCCCTTGTCAAAAAACTTGTGGACTCCGTAAATAAGGAGGAAGACTGATATGAAGAACCTGAGACTAAAAGCTGCCCGGGCAGGCAAGGACCTCTCACAGGAGCAGCTGGCTTCTATCTGCGGAGTATCAAGGCAGACCATAAGCGCCATTGAAAAAGGCGATTACAATCCCACCA
>JAILJR010000074.1 GCA_024694565.1 Butyrivibrio sp.
AAATCACCATAATCTGTATCTCTCTTAGCTGTTCCGATTGTAGGAATGTAGTATGGAGTCTTGGCAACCGGCTCATTGCCTATGATGTTGCCCTTTGAATCTGTGGCCCATGCGCCATAACCATAATCTGTCTTGAATACCTGAACGTTGGTCGCATTGTCATATCCTGCTGTCATGAAGTTTGCTGCACCTGCTGCACCAACTATGCTCCTGGCTTCAACCTGCTTTGCAGGAGCGCCGATGCCTGATACAAGCATTCCGGCAAACATTGCTGCACCTGTAAGTGCTACTGCTTTTGTTACCATTTTGTTCATAGAAAAACCCTCCTTGTTTTTTTGTCAGACAACCGGCAGTCGTATAGAGCTGTCGGCCATCATGTTGTTTTTTGAGGTGGTAACCCGTAACCACCTGGCAGAAAAAAATTTTACATAATTACGTCTATAAATCAAGTTGCTCCCGATGGGAAAATCCATCTTTTCCCAGTATTTATGCGGTTTTGCAGTTGCTTATTAAAGATGCATAAACATACACTAAACACAGAATAAACACAATTCATCCAAATTTAAGACATATTTAATATACGGGTAAAGCTTAAAAATTTCATTCTATTTCGATTGTAGGAATGTACTATACATGATTAAGGCATAATATTCTCATGATAAAGATTCATGGTAAACACAGTTTACTTTTTTCTATTTGATGATTTGAGCGTTAAAAGCCCACGTCAAGATCATTTAATAAAAAACAGCCGACGTCCAAAGACGTCGACCATTTTTTACTATTCCATGATATCAATACAAAACACTTATCTAGCCTGATTGCTTAACTGTATTAATTGTTGAACAAATCTGCAAAGCTGCCTACATGTCCAATTGTTTCTTCTCCATCAGTAGTCCACTGAGAAGGATAACCTGCAATATCACCCCAATAATAGCCATCTTCGTCAGCCGAAGGCATAATCTGACCAGGCAACACATAATCATATGTGCTTACTTTTCCTGTTTCCTGATCAATTATCTTGTCGGTAACTTCATGCCCTAAAACATCCTCTGCATCTTTTCCAAATAAAGCCCAACTATATGCAAGAGAGTTCGCATCTTCAAATACAGGATTCGCATAAACTTCGGGCACATAATAATCAATTTTTCCGTCTTCATTCCAATCTACTACTGCATCTCCCCAAGCGCCGAAGTCAGGCAGCTTTGTATTTGTCCATACACCGATCTGAGTATTGTCTACAAAAGCCTTATCCTTATTATTGTAGTTGTTGAGATTCCATGTTGTTCCTGCAAACTCAACATAGTTAGGATTGTAATCGCCAAACTCAAAAGCAAATACATAAGGAGATGCATTTGAGCCATTCTTATCAAGTGAAGCAGATGATGTATAAGCATTCTGCCAAACAGGAAGTCCGTTTGCAAAGTGATCATAGTGATCAGTTACGTTCTGTGCAAAATCTGCCACATCGTAGTATGTCTGGATTGTGTTTCCGCCAGGGATTCCGAAAGTAGATGCTGTATTAACAACGTTTACTTCATAAGATGCTACGAAATCGCCGTAATCTGTATCTCTCTTAGCTGTTCCAACCTTAGGAATGTAATAAGGAGTCTTAGCAACAGGCTCATTTCCAATGATGTTACCATTTGAATCTGTAGCCCATGCACCATAGCCGTAATCTGTCTTGAAGATCTGTACGTTGGTTCCATTGTCCCAAACAGGATTCATGAAGTTTGCTACGCCTGCTGCTCCGTTGATGTACTTAGCTTCAACCTGCTTAGGAGCTCCGATACCTGCTACAAGTGCTCCGGCAAATACTGCTGCGCCTGTAATTGCTACTGCCTTTGATACCATTTTGTTCATAGAAAAAACCCTCCTTGATTTTTTGCTGTGATAACTGATAGATTCATTTTCCTCAAATTAAAGGATTTGTAATTTAATCTTCCAGTCATCCGGTTAATTGTTTAAGTGATCACCCGTAATCACCTGACAAGTGTTAGTATTATACATAATCATTTTTTTTGCAATAGCCCGTTTTTGAAAAAAACAGCCTCAAGGCCAGTATTCATGCCGCCTCGAGGCTGTTTCTTAAAGAAGTATAAACATACACTAAACACATAATAAACACAGGTTTAACACAGAAAATACACGTTTTAACCACTATTTGAACACAGATTAGTCACATTTTAAGCTCATCAGCTTTACATTTTTAGCCAATCAGTGATTGTAATCACCAGTCAAGCCTGGGAAGTTGTCAAGCCACTGTGGTTCATAGGTCGAATTCTTGTCCGCATCAGACTTGCCTGTATCCGTCCATACACCGACAGATGAGTTGTCAAAATGCTGATCCTGGGTCGAGAAAGTAGTTGTTCCAAATTCCACATAGCTTGGGTTGTAATCACCAAAGCCAAAGCCTACCAGATACGGCGTTGCCACATTCCCCTTCCAGTCGATCGATTCGGCTGTAGTGCGTCCGGCAAGCGAATAATCAGGTCCGTTAGCGATATGCACGAACTCATCTGTTATGTTTTTTGCAACATCTGCTGCCGAATATGTGGTCGCAATGTTTGTTCCTTTGCCGCCGCTGTCCGCATTTCCTACCGGTTCAACTTCAACATTGATGACACCAACAGGCTCTCCCTGTCCGCTTATAGCCGGCAGATAGTAAGGAGTACTTGCTATCAGCACCTGCTCCTTTGTCTTGGTATCTGTTGCATAAGCCCCATAGCCGTACTTGGTCTTGTATACCTCCACCTTGGTGTCCCATGTGCCATTCCACGAAATGACATTGGTAAAGCCATATCCCTGAATATCAGGATTATTCTTTAGTGGACTGCTGCCGGAATCCGTCACATTCTTGCCCGCTTTTTTGAGCGCTTCATAGGTCGTGAGCTTCCTGCCCTCTGCTTTGCCAAACTTCAGATAATGCTCATACGCCTTTACATAGTCGCCCTTGCTGTAAGTTGCGACATCACTGTAACCGGCAATATAAGCCTTCGGATCGAAGGAATCGTTCGCCATTCTTCCTTCAAAGATACCGAAGTTGATGAAGTGGTTAAAGAGTGCATCATTGGTCGAATAAGACTTGGCGACATCAGGATATCTCGACTTATAGAAGTCCGCCTTGAAGAAGCCCTTTAGCGACTCAGACAGTGATGCATCCACCTTCCCATAGATGTTGGCTGCCGCCTCCACCTGCCGGGCAGGCAAAAAAGCACCAGTCACGGCCATTCCCGAGCATAGGACAGCTCCTGTGACTGATGCCAGTAATCGCGTTACCAGCCTCCTGTTCATAGTTACCTCCTTCGTTAAAGACAGCCGTAACCCCCCGCAGAGCATGCGACTATCCAGTTCCAAAAACACCCGTTCAATTTAATAATTTACAGAATCCACGCAAGATTTCAACCCCCGCATAGTGCGATGAATTCTTTGAAATCCGCTATCTATCGCAGGTTTAAACTGTTATAAAAAAAGCATTAAAAATTCTTAAATAAAAATAAACAACTGCTGACTTATGAAGTCAACAGCTGTCTTTGTACCTGATCCTCTTTTTTGCCAAGTGTAATATTCCTATGAACCCGTTAATTCATTCACGCAAAGCTTTAGCAGTGAACAAGGCGGATTTATCTCATATGTATACTATTTTTACCAGTCCCTCAGCACGCCATAAATGTCAGACCCTGGCCATTTTCAGTTTTTCGTATATCGCATTAACGTCATAGTCCGGAGCACAGGACTGTGCTGCCTCATATATTTCCATTATGGAATCCGCTTCTTCATCCAGGTCATATGCTATTTCGTCAACTGTTTTTCCCTTCTGCATTTTCCTGCATACTTGACGAATGAGCATTTTCTCCTCTCCCTGAGGTTCTCCTATTGCCACGCCTCTGGCTTCTCCTTCACTTAACCACTCGTTTTTCATTTCTTCCCAAAGATTACCCATATCTCTTTCACCTCTCAATCTTACAAACAACTCCGGATTCACGTCTGAACACCGTTTCAATGCTTCGCTGACTAATTATCTCGCGTTTATAATGGCGCCAATTGCTATGACATATATGTCATATCTATCCTTTTATAATTTTATATCTCTGAACATGCCTTTCAACATCTATTTCCGTGACGCAATTGTCGCAACAATTAGTTGTGTATCTCAAAAAAGTCATGAAGTTCATTTCGTTCACCAAAGCTCTGAGATTTCACCTGTCTTGCCTGTCAAAACCAGTGGCTTTTCTAATCTGATGATGTTTTCAAACAGTTCATCGGCAGAAGCCGGCCTGGCGAGCTTTTGCCGGGCAACTCATAAAATTGCGCATTGCAGTTTTGAATCTGTATCATCAAAGATATTACTTTGTAAGTCTCACATCCTTGCACAGCCTTGCCTCGTACTAAATATGTGAAATTAATGCATAATGCACAGAAGCACTTATATTCATGGTGGTGCCAGGAAAGCGGGGGCATGAGAGTTTGTTTTGATACCCTATACCCGAAACGACTTTTGCTTAAATAAAGGCTTTGCGCACATTTTTTGTTGCGAGTACATTTTTACAACATTAGGACACCTAAGTGGATATTGCCCACTGGATATCCCGATTCGATCACTCATCCTTCTTGTTTGCCAGCGGTCTGAAAACTGTCATCCGCCCCGTCCATCCAACGATCCTCGTAAGGATTATGCCGCAGAGTATTCCCAGGCTGTCGATGGCAATATCTCTTTTCCCCGGAGACCTGCCTGCCACGAAGGACTGATGATACTCATCAAGACATGCATATCCCACGCAGAAGGAGCCGGCAAAAATCATGAGCCAGATTCCCCTCACTCCGTATACATACAAAGGAAATGCCACCGATACTGCCAGCAGAAAATATTCAGTGAAATGAGCTGTTTTTCTGATATAAAACTGGCCTGTCTCAGAGAGCTGCTCGATATGCCTCCTGGTCCAGCCCTTGTCAAAGGTATCATTGGCAACCGTGAGTACCTTTACTCCAACCTCATAGCTCAGCTGGCTGCTCTCATCCGCATCCTGAGCTGAAAAAGAATATATAAGGCACATCATTATTATCGCCGGTATAAAAGACATCGGTTTGAGCACAAACCTCAGTGTCTGTTTAATATACATCAAGAAATATTTCATGTTTTATCCATCCAATCAAGACCCATGATTGCCATTTGGGGCAAACAGGCTCTTGCATAATATCTGTGTCTGTTCTTAACGCCAAAACTTCTCAGGTAATTTATTAAATTTTTGTAACTTATGATACCACATATCACGTTCTTTTGCGCAAAAAATATTAGCCTCATCTATAAACGCTTGTTTAACGTTCCATTCAGTTGCTAAAACCAGAATTCCAACGGTGTCAACTCCCACCCGGAATATTTCCGGAGGTCGACTCATAACATAAAACCGGCGCCAAAAGCAGCATCGCTACGCGATGGCTTTTGACGCCAGCATTATCAGTATTATTCGTTAATTACAACCGGTGCAGCTTCCTTTTTGAGTTTAAGATATTTCTTAATTGCAAGGAACTCAAGAAAGGCTATCAGCGCAATAAGGAGTACATCGACCGCATAGAGCACAACCACCCATGAAGGAAGTCCTGTGTTAACAGCCTTGTCATATGCCCTGCTGTTTACTACAGTATAGAGAATGTTCTTGGATGACTGTCTCATTGCAAGCAGTGATGTGGCTGAGGACTGGTCAGTTACTGTTGACTGAGGAGTCTCATAGGTTGCAAGCATCAGGTCGCAGCCGTTTCTGATCATTCTGTCTGAATCCTGGTAGCCGTAACCTCCGAAGTAGTCAGTTTCAGCAAAGCCTCTGAAGCCCCACTCGCCGCGAAGTACAGTGTTGAGGAGCTCAGGGCAGGCCTCAGCGGGAATGGTTCCGATGTTGTTAAAGGCCACCATTGTTGCTCCGGGATCTGCAGTCTTGAAGGTGATCTCAAAGGACTTGAGATAAATCTCACGAAGTGACTGTTCGTTCATCCATGTGCAAAGGAAACCTGTTCTGTTGGTCTCCTGATCATTGGTTGCGAAGTGCTTGACGTATGAATATACACCGTGCTCTTTTGCACCCTTTACTGCTTCTGCCACCATGTAGCCGGCAAGAACACCATCCTCTGAGAAGTACTCAAAGTTACGTCCTGCAAATGCACTTCTGTGTGTGTTGGTTGCAGGTGCATACCAGCCTGATACATCCATTTCATCTGCCATCTTGCCGATTGAATCGCCAAATTCATGTGCCAGATCCTTGTTCCAGGTGCATGCGATCATAACTGATGCCGGGAAGCCGATCGACCCCTGACCCGTGAAGTTGTTGTTTATCGAAGCAGGGCCGTCACAGTCGTAGGTCATAACCTTGCCGATTGAATCAACTGCCGAGGTCTCGTATCCACCAAGTGCGATAAGAGTATTCATATCTGAAGGAGTAAGCTCATCAAGAAGGGCATCCCACTTTGCATCATCGTAAGAGACACCGCGAAGATCTGCAAGCTTAACACCGTTCTTTGCTCCTGTCACAGGCATTTCGTCACTGTCATTGTTGTAAACTGTAGGATCGTAATTTGTCTCGTTAAAATATGTAGCCTTGTCAGCATCTGACATCTCGTAGCTCTTTGGTGCAGCAGTTGCCTCTGAGTAGTTGGCGAACCCGTCTGCTCTTGAGAGGTATGTGAAGTAGTCTCCCTCAGCAAAGCCAAACTGGTTGGTTGCTGCAACCATATCCGTGCTTCTCTTGTTTGACTCATTGTAAACAACCCTGGAAGGAACGTTTACAGTATCTGTTGCAAGCTTGTTGTGTGCATCAGCATTGATTGAGATCTCATAGTCGCCCTCGTCAAGGACATAGCATCCCTCGCCATAGGTGTCATATGAAGCCATATCTTCTACCGTAAAGCTTATGTTTACTGTATCAGACTCGCCGGGCTTAAGTGAATCAGTCTTTTCAAAAGCAATGAGGTTAGCAGCCGACTTCTCGATCCCGCCGTTAGTATAAGGAGGATTGTAGTAAACCTGAACCACGTCCTTGCCTTCAACATCACCTGTATTAGTCACAGTTACGTCAAAAGAAACCGTTGTACCGTCGTTTGTCACTTCACCCATCTCCTGACTGAAGCTTGTATAGGAAAGACCATAGCCGAAGGGATAAACAACCTCTTTGTCATAGTCAAAATCCATGTTTCCGGCCTGTGCCTCTGCGAAAGCCGTCTCATAGTATCTGTAGCCTACATAGATACCCTCTACATAGTTTACAAATGTGGGATATGCCATTCCGCCCTCTGCGAACATGTTCTCATATCCAAACTCTGTCATATTTGTGTAATCGAAGTCGCCAAAATTGTTGGCTGTAGGTGTTGAAAGAAGGTCAGCAACAAAAGTATCTGCTGTCTTTCCGGAAGGATTGATGACACCGGCAAGTATCTCGCCAAGTCCGTCGAAGCCTGTCTGTCCTGTTCCCGGACAGTAAAGGACTGACTTTATCTGTGAGTAGTCGTTTACAAAGCCAAGCTCCATTGCATTGGCAGAGTTGATGATCACGATTACCTTGTCATAATCCGAAGTAACCTTTTCAAGAAGTGCCTGCTCCCTGTTTGAGAGCTCAAGGTATGACTTGGATGCATCAAGATCATCTGCCTGTTCTGAATAGCGTGTTCCGGTTCCTCCAAAAAAGCTGTTTGGGTCAAAATTGTAGGTATCCTCTCCGTCATAGTGCATGGGGAGATCGGCTCCCTCGCCACCTGAACGGGCAATGAAAAGAATTGCCGTGTCTGAATACTCTTTTGCTGATGTAAAGAGATCACCATACTCTTCAATTGCAGGCTCGGGAATAGTCCAGTCCTGTCCCATCATTCCAACGTTTGGTCTGGAATCCCTCCAGCTCTTGTAGAAGTCAGCCAGCTCCGCGTTGTACTCGATACCTGAATCCGTAAGTCCCTGAAGAAAATCTACAGTAGGATAAGCTGCTGAAAGAGCGCCAGACCCTGTTCCACCGTAGATCGGATTGGTTGATGACCAGCCAAAGACGTTTACCTTTGTTCCGGATGCAAGAGGAAGACCATTGTCCTCGTTCTTCAAAAGAACGATTCCCTCCTCTGCAATCTCTGTGCAGAGCTCCTTTGCCTTCTCTACAGATTCATCCGAGATTTTTCCTCCGCCCATGGCCATGTTTACCATTGAGTAAACTGGTCCCAAAAGGATATTGGTCACGGTAAGTACCAGTGTGAGAAAGAATACAAGCCAGGCCTGCTCTCTCACAAACCCCTTAATAGGAGCCTTCAGCTTAAAAGCTGCGATTGTGCAGATAATTGCTGCACAGAGCACCACGCCGATGACAGTCAGCTGTGGGATCATTGTTTTCAGGACGGCAATGACATCCGCGATGTTGATAGATAACATTTTCTTTTTCTCCCTTCACAATTTTCTTTTTGTTATTTATCTTTTGTCTCCGGAAAGATGATCTTGTTTACAAAGAAGAACACGATCATTGAAACTCCTCCGTTGAGCACTGTGGTTCCAATGTTGTAGACCCAGGCAGGAACGAACTTGCCTGCCACCGCAACCCAGATGCAGTTGATGGAATTGACGATACAGGTGATGATAAAGAACGCCAGTATGTACCATGCTATCTGCTTTCCGGGCTTGTCGTAATTACGAAATACAAAGTATTTCTGAATGGGGAAATTGATGCATTCCCCCAGTATCATGGCTACCATGTAGGCCGCAAAATATGCCAGTCCCCCATGTGCCTGATCGTATCCCAGAATATTCCACTCAAAGGTCTCCCCAAAGAGCGTCACGGGAATGCCCGGCCAGCCAAAGCTCCTGTTTCCCAGAAAGGCAAAGGCCCCCGGAAGTACGGTCAGCAGAAGATACTTAAAGAATGTGATCAGGTTGCTTACGATCACGAAGAGCCCTCCTTCTCTGACCCACTTTGCAATGGCCGGATGTTTATTTTCAAAATCATTCCAAAATTTCATTTGTTTTCTCCACTATATACGGCGGTTTATATCTGACTTATTCCGGTCTCCTAAGTAAAATTCATGCGTCAAAAGTCCGCTTTCAGGCGCTATCCGGATCCCGGGGCCTTCATGTCTTTAGCTCCGCCTCAGCTCCTTTTCATACTTTCTGTTTTTTATCCGGTTTCTGAAGAATCCGGCAATCACTCCGCCAAGTCCCTTAAAGAAATGCCCGTTTGCGATCAGAACCATGCTCTCAGTCATCTCACGGCTAACCATGCCTGCACTCATCTTGCTCATCGCCCTGAAGGGCATGTTGTAGATAAACATTATGTTGAGGTCCGGAACTCCCTTTTCATAGGACTTGTCAAGCTTGTTTTTAAGTACCCTGTAGATGAGCCTGCAGATGCCGCTCTTTGCATCCTTCATCTGACAGAAGGCGTCGTTTATGTCAAGCGGTCCGACCTTTTCATCCGGAAGAGGTGCGCCGTAGAGCTTTTCGAATTCCTCATAGTGCACGTTGTGCACCCTGCCGCTTTTGTAGCTTGGGAACTGCTCAATATCATAAGGAAGCTCAGCCCCTGTCCCTGCCTGGCTGATCGAGCCCTTAAGCCTTATATCAGCCACACTTGCTCCGACATATATCTGATATTCACCTGCTTCGATCTCCCATTTGTCTGTCAGAGTAGAGAAATATCGAAAGCTCCTGTCGTCAAAAGAAATCTCGACCTGTGCACTCTCACCGGCCTTTATCCATACCTTCTTAAAGCCTTTCAGTTCCTTCCTCGGCCTTATGAGACCTGTCTTCTCTTTTCCTATATAGAGCTGTGCAATCTCGGCGCCATCCCTTTTTCCTGTATTGGTGATCCTGAATTTTACGCCCTTGTCTGTGACGGTCAGATCGCTGTACTCAAAGCTTGTGTATGAAAGACCAAATCCAAAAGGAAACTGCACCGCCACATCAGCTGTGTCGTAATACCTGTAGCCGATAAAGGGGCCTTCCCTGTACTGGAGATTTCTCTTTTCCGTATCAGAGTAGTTGGCAACAGGGCAGTCCGTGTAGGAGAAGGGATAGGACTCCGAGAGCTTTCCCGTCGGAACTTCCCTGCCGGTAATTATGTCAAGAATCGCAGAAGCACCTGCCTGACCTGTTAGGTATCCGTGCAAAAGAGCTTTCAGCCGGCAGAGCCAGGGCATCTTCACGGAAGAACCTGCACTCATCACACCGACGATGTTTTTGTTGTACACCGAAAGCTCCTCAAGCTCTTTTATCTGATATTCGGGAACATCCATGGACATCCTGTCCGCTCCCTCGCTCTCAGCAATCTCGTCAAGGCCAAAAAAGTAAAGAACCACATCTGCCTTTTTCGGATCGTCAACGACTTCCAGGTCATATTTTTTAATCTCATCGGCGATGGTCTCAACCTTCGTTGAATTGACCTGTGAGCTTCCGGATCCCTGATATCTTGGTTTTTCGACGAATGGGCCCTTAAGGGCAACCTTCGTTCCGCTATCCAGCGGCAGGATATTCTCCTCATTCTTTAAAAGAACTGCAGAATTGACCGCTGCCTTTCTTGCGACCTCGTGATGTGCTTTTTTATCAAAGCCTTTTTTGTGGTCATTGTTTTTAAAATAGAGAGCAGCTTCAATTACAGGGAGCACCGCTCTGTCTATCTCCTCCTCTGTTATGCGCCCCTCGCCCTGTGAGAGTGCATCCAGTATCTCCCTTGCAGACCCTAACCCGGGATTTGGCATCTCAACATTTGACTGGCACTTTACACCCTCGACGTGGTCGTTGCTGGCGCCCCAGTCTGTGACGACGATGCCGTCAAATCCCCACTCGTTTCTTAGGATGTCGACAAGAAGATGTTTGTTCTCGTTTGCGTATTCTCCGTTTACTTCGTTGTAGGCACTCATAATGGTCTTTGCCCCGCCCTCTTTGACAGCTATCTCAAAGGCTGTGAGGTATATCTCGCGAAGTGTTCTCTCATCCACCACGGCGTTCATCGCCATTCTGCGGTATTCTCTCGAATTCACTGCAAAGTGCTTGGGGCATGAGTATATGTGCCTGCTCTGTATCCCCCTGACATAAGAAGCTGCCATCTTTCCTGCAAGGATCGGATCCTCTGAAAAGTACTCAAAGTTTCGTCCGCACAGCGGTGACCTCTTCATGTTGAGCCCCGGCCCAAGCAGCACGTCGACGTTCTGCGCAAGTGCCTCCTCACCAAGAGCCCTGCCTATCTCCTCTCCGATTTCGGGGTCCCAGCTGTTTGCCACTGTTGCAGCTGTAGGAAAACAGGTGGCCGGCAGTGAGGCATTGAGTCCAAGATGGTCTCCCGCTCCCTCCTGACGCCTTAGTCCGTGTGGTCCATCCGAAAATGTAATGGAAGGAATACCAAGTCTTTCAATATCCCACGACTCCCATTCGTTCTTTCCCGAAAGCAGCGCCGCTTTCTCTATCAATGTAAGTTTTGATAATATCTCTTGAGCGTTCATATCGTCCCTCCGTTCTGATGTAGTTTACTTATATCACAATGGGCAACAAAAAAAGTCGTCCCGGGGACAACTTGTAAAAAATCCGGGACGACTTGCATTCTATTACTTCCTGCGGGACAGTCTCTGTTAGTCGTGGCAGCTGAGCAGAACTCTCACCTTGAACCATCCATCCTCGTAGGTGCACTTCATGGCACCGCCGTACTTTTCAGCCACCATGTTGATTGATTTAAGGCCATAGCCGTGCCTGACGTTGTCTGCCTTGGTGGTCCGCGGAAGGTTTCCCTTTTCAAAGATTCCCTTCTTCCTGTCGGGCAGGAGACTTACGTTGGACGGATCTGAGCAGTTCTCACACTCAACCATGATAAAATCATTTTTTCTTTTCATGTTAAGTGTAATGAATCTCTTCTCCTTTTCATCTATCTGCGAGGTGGCTTCGATTGCATTGTCAAGCAGATTTCCAAAGAGAGAACAGATGTCTTTTACATGAATGCCGTTTAAGAGCTCCCCATCCACCATGGCATTCAGTGTGATATTCTGTTTCTGACACTGAAGACTCTTGGTTGTCAGGATGACGTCGAGCACCTTATTGCCGGTGTTCATAAAGGACTCCTGGATTGCTATGGCCTGCTCCATGTCCTTTAACACATCTGCTCGTCTTCCGGGGTCATCCTCATTCTTAAGTGCCAGAAGGTAGTGCTTCATGTCGTGTATCTCTTTTCTCATGGCATCGGAATTGTCCATAGCCAGCCGGTACTGCTCATACTGCTTTTGAAATAGCTGGTTGATCTCATTTGCCTCATTTCGCAGTATCATCTCATTGCGCCTTCCCATCTGGGTCATAAGCATCATGATCCCGCCAAAATCCACAAGCGTCCTGACATACAGAAGGTTTTCGGTAGCAGAAAAAGGTGTCCTTGGGCTTACAAAGCTGATGTTCGAAATTGCAAAGACAGCCGTTCCCATGATCAGAACGCTCCAGAATTCCCTCCAGCTGATTCCCAGACTGTGGTCCGGTGAAATATTCCCTCTTTCAAGTCTGTAAAATATGGGATAAACACAGGCGTAGACAATAAACATCAGGACAAAGGAAACCATGAGGCTCCCTTTTCCTGTGGAAAGCGCAATCCAGACATATAGCTGCCTGTAGAGACTCGCTGCAAATTCAGCAAAGACAAAGGCATGGATCGTAAGGACTCCGCAGTCTCTGGGCTTTATATCCAGCACCAGAAAAAGCATCCCGTACATCAAAAGGACAGCACCAAGCATCGCAGGAATCCAGGCAAAGATTGGAAGGAGCCCTGCAACAAACTGGTAGGCCACCATTAGAATGAGCGATGCTGCGCACTGCAGGCAAAAGACCTTACCGCCATATTTTCTTTTATAGATAAAAAAATAAACAAAAACCGCCAGCCATTCAGCTATGGCGGTAAAAAGCCTGGGTGTATCCAGGATCTGCACTGGGTCTAAAAAAGCTGACAGGTTCATGAGATATCCTCGGTGATAGTTTTCCACAGTTTCTTAACTATACTCTAACAGGCTGGCCATAAAGCCCTTCTTCCTCGCGCGGCTTATCGGAACTGTCGCGCCGGATGAAAGAATCACCTCCTCCTTCTTCACACCCTCAACATGTGAAAGATTGACAAGATATGCGTTATGACATTTTGCAAAGCCGTGGCCTTCGAGCATTTCATCAAATTTTTTGAGCGGTCCCAGGGTCACATATTCCTCATACCTGCAATGAAGAATGACATTGTTCCTGCTGCTCTCAATATAAAAAATATTTTCGCAGTCTATCTTGAGCTGACTGTCGCCCACAGAAACCCTTATATAGACATGATCTCTTTTCTGGCGGATGCGCGCAAGCGCCTTGTCAAACAGCTGCTGAAGCTGGATAAAGGAAACAGGCTTGAGCACATAGCCAAGTGCATCAACAGAGTAGCCCTGCACGGCATACCGGACCGTCGAGGTGATAAAGATTATTATCACGTCCTGGTCTATCGCTCTTACCTTCTGCGCCGCAGCCATTCCGTCGAGATGCTTCATCTGGATATCAAGAAGAATAATGTCAAACTGGCTTTTATACTCATCCACGAGGTCGATACCATCGGGAAGGCAGGTAATATGAAACTCCTCGCCGCTTTCACTGCTGTAGTGTTCTATGTAATTTTTCAGAAGCTGAGCCTGATCCGCCTCATCCTCAACTATGCATACCTTAACCATGTTTTAGTTCCTTTTTATTCCTTTTATGTAACTATCCAGAGCCAGCCGGAAATATTTAAAAAAACATATGCCGAGCCGGCTCGGGCAGATGCATTTTCAAGTATTTCCATTTGGCGGTTATCCGATAACAAGGTAACCCCTGCGTTTCCAAGTCCCGGCTCTGTCACACAAAGAACCTTTTGCCAATCGAATCACAGTTATAATACTAACACAAAACAAACACATATTGCACGCACTCCGCTATATGACCCGGTCCTGCCCGGAAGAGTTACGTTACAATTCAGTTGCCACCATCTGTATACTGCGCTATATCCGTATAAAACTTTCCCTTTACAATTGTTTTCATCTATGATAATATATCTTTTGTCGGTGCGAAAAGTGATTGTGCTTGCAGTTTTTTGTTACCGGCACACAGGGGAATCATACAATGGTTAGTATTGCGGTCTCCAAAACCGTTCATGCGGGTTCGAATCCTGCTTCCCCTGCTCATTATTGAAAGCCTGAAAACCTAGTGTTCCGTCTCAGGCTTTTTTGTTATCTTCTGGTCAGAAGTTTCATTCCAAAAATTAAAAACCACTTCGCTATTACCAAATACGGAATACGAAGTGGTTTTTCTTTGTCTATGGCTTAACTTAAGGACATTGGGCACTGATCTGTGCCATTTTTTTACCGGAAAAACACTCAGAAAATGACTTTCAATAAGAGTTATTTCCTATTAATTTATATCTTATGAGGCGAGTCCACAGTCCTTGTAGAACTTGGAGATTCTTCTCCTTGCCTGCTTCCTGTCGATGATCTCGAGCTCATATACCTTGGAGATCATTCCGCAGTACATCTTGAAAGCCTCCTGTGCTGCAAGGAAGCGGAGATACTTCATATCCTCAAGGGTTCCGTCCTGAACAAATCCCTGAAGGCCCTTGATAATCGTAGTTGCAGCCTGAACCTCTGCGCTTGTGACGTTCCTTGACGGTACATACTGCTCATCCATTGTGTCCTCTATATAATCAGTGCAGGCGATGCACACGTCTTCAAGATATTCATGATTGAACATCTCAAAATATTTGTACAGATATCCCAGCACCTGCGATTTCCTGTCAATTGATCTGCTAACCCTAGGGCTGTCCACTCTTGTGATGTACTTGTCTGCGTTAAAGAATAACCCCATCGAATTTCCCATTTGATACCTCCTCTAAATTAGTTCTAAGCGGAATACCTTGTAATAGATTCCTTAGGACGATATGCAGATTTAAAACCCACTTCGTAACTGCCTAAACGTAAGCTCAAATCTGACTTTGCCAATGACCGATCAGTTAAGTAACCTTCCAGTCGATACTCTTGTTGCCTTGATACGGGTTCTTCGAACACAGATAAGTCCGATAAGAATGTCATCCCCCACCCACAACATGTTGATTTTAACTCAACTACTCTTTAGCATTAAATGGTACGTTTTTTTACACTTCATATTGTATTATGTTTTAAGCGTTAACACAAGATAATGTGTAAAATTTTAATTATAAAAAAAGTATAAACTAAAAAAGCTGCCGATTTTTGCATCGACAGCCCTTAGCCTGGTTCAGGGAAACTACAAGATATAGTGCTTAGTCATTTACGTGCCGGCCGGCAAAAAAACTTACAGAGATGGCTTTTGCCGTTCGGCTTATTCTATCAAAAAACTGATTACAGATTTTGTGATGAAGTTTTCACTTTTCGGTTATACATCTGCTCCGGTCATCGTCGCCTGATGGCAGCACGTTTTTTTAATTCCGTCAATTTCCGCATAGGTCAAATTCGCTTCCACGGTACTCCGAGCAGAGAGTAAACTGATAGCCTTCGATACGATAGCTTGTCAGCGCAAGTCTGCCGCAGTCGTAGTCATCACAGACGGGAATCAGTCTTGGGAAGATTTCTTTTTCCGGGTCAGGCCCCTTTAGAGCCGCGCCAATTATTGTTGATTCGGGCACAGGCTCCTCCGGCCAAAGTTCAATCTTTTTCGGCTCCATGGCAATTCCCAGGCCGCTGTGCTTCATGATGCTTTCCTTCGCCGTCCAGAACCTGGTATATACGACATCTTGCTTTGTAAAGGACACATTCTTCCGTGAACCGCCTGCATCCACACCGGTCACAATTCTGTCCGGATGCATGGTCTGCTTTAAAGACTCCTGCTCTTCTCTTCTGTAGTTTTTCTCCGCATCCGGTGTTCCTTCGAAATCCGCTAATTTCGTCGCAAGCTCCCGCTCTTTTTCAGTAAAGACATACCTAATTAGAGAGTCCTCAAAATGCCTGCACTTCTCTATATCTATGCCGATCTCCCTGTCAGATATTCCAAGTGCTGCCATCTGCCCGGAATGAGAGAGATTGAAAAAGATATCTTCATGCCCCTTCAAAACCGGCTTTTCCCGGCCAACAACCCCGATTTCATACTCTGTGATCCCGAGTTCACTGAGCGCCTTATGCAAAAGAATTCCCGCAGCCAGTGACAGCTTTTTATCATTGGCAAATTTATACGCATCTATCTTTTTTCTCCTTGCATCATTCATCTTCTCATACCAGAATTCATAGAGGCTCAGATCATCAAGTTCAGATATGTTGTAGGTGTAAAGTTTATTCTTCATAGTGTTTTTTCTCCGCCACGACAGGACCCTGGCATGGTTCTCATCAGGTAACCGTTACAGAATATTGAGGCCAGGAGTCGCAAGGTGGCTTTTGACCTCAACATCATTGTATTATACAGGGGAATGTTTCACAAATAAAAACTGGCGTTCGCCCTTCTGACCGATGACCAATAATATTTTTCTATAAAATGCATATTTATTAACCAATTATATGTTACAATCTACACATAGGAGAAGTAATCATGGGAAAAGCAGATCAGAACAAGAAATTAAAAATGGATAACCTCTTGAACACTTCTTTTGAGCTGTTCACTTCGAAGGGAATAAACAAGACGTCAATCTCAGACATTGTAGAAAAGGCAGGAGTCGCCAAAGGTACATTTTATCTGTATTTCAAGGATAAATACGACATAAGAAACAGGCTGATCTCCCACAAGTCCAGCCAGCTTTTTCTCGAAGCCTACGATGCCATGCACGCTGCAATGGTCACTGGTTTTGAAAACCGCATAATTTTCATTATGAACTATGTCCTTGATGCGCTTGCAGCCAACAAAGGACTTCTCGCATTTATATACAAGGATCTCTCCTGGGCAGTCTTCAAGAAGGCCCTGATCAATCCGGCAGGTCCTGAAGTCGTAGACTTTAGAGCTGTCTACAACAAGATGCTAAACGAATCCGGTATGACCTTTGATGATCCGGAGGTTATGCTCTTTCTCATAATTGAGCTGGTTGGGTCAACCGGCTACAGCTCGATCATGTACAGCGACCCTGTCCCTCTTAATGACCTTAAGCCCCATCTGGAGAAAAGCGTTCGCAGCATTATCGCCATGTATGCACACTGATGTGCAGTCAGGGCACGACTACTGGTGGCAACGTGGCATGTGACGACAAGACTGCAAATAAAGAAACGAATGACACGGCACACCAGTGTACCGTGTCATTTATAATTATACGTAAATTTTCCAGCTGCCGCGTTGTCATCATTCGTCGATGCCCGCATCGACTCCTTCTTCCGCCTTGCATCTGAAAAAATTCTCGGCGGACTTGATGCAGTTATTTATTATTTGGTGTACTAGCATTTTACATTCACTCTTTTAGTTTTTTAACCTGCGCGCAGCGTATGCCATGATAGCAGCAACTGTCTTGGCATCCTGGAGCTTTCCTTCATAGCACATATCCATCAGCTCAGAAAGGTCATGGGCCTCAATGTCAATCGACTCGGACTCGTCCAGGGTCTGCCCTCCTATCTTTTCAAGGTCAGTGGCCAGATACACATCAATAAGCTCGTCGCAGAAGGCTACAGTTGACTTAAGGGATAGCAGTCTTTCTATCTTGCCGGCTCTGTAACCGGTCTCTTCCTCAAGCTCTCTCGCAGCACACAGACTTGTATCCTCATCCACAGAATCCCTTTTCCCTGCGGGAATCTCCAGCGTGACCCTTTCAAGTGCATTTCTGTACTGCCTTACCATGAGGATCTTGCCGTCATTTCTCACCGGCAGTACACACGCAGCTCCCATCCTGTGACTTACAAAATCCCAGACCTCTGTCTTTCCATTGGGCAATAGCATGGTGTCCTCATAAAAATCCAGTATCGTTCCCTTGTAGACCAGCTTTCTGTCAATTCTCTTAATCTCTTCCATATCCTCACCTCAAAGTTATTATCATCACGGCAATACTCTCGTTTCCAAAAATACCATTTCCCTCTGTCCTGCTGCATCATCAGGATAGGACTCAAGGAAAGAGGTCATCATGGATTTCGCTCCGGCAAAATCTCCAAGATATTCTTTGGCAGTTATCTCATTGAGCAGGAGAGCCTGCCTGAAATTCTTGTCTTCAAGAGCAAGCCCTGACTCAAAAGAGATTATTGCAGCATCATAATCCCCCTGCCGTATCTGACACATACCAAGCTGGTTGTATATTTCGGCAGAATCCGGATGCTCGCTCAGATAGTTCTTGTAGACACTTATGGCATAGTTGTAATCGCCCTGCTTCTCACCGGTCTGACCAAGCAGAAGTACAACCGGCTCTTTGTCCTGGTCTTTCTCACTATTGGCTGCCTCAAGATAGCTCTGGGCATCCGCATTATTGCCGAGATAAAAAGATATCTGCCCCTTCTCGTAGTTGGTCATGAAGCTGCTGCCGTTGTCAATGGCTTTCTGCAAAATGGAAGCAGCCTCATCGTTGTATCCATACTCAGCAAGCGACTTGTATATCATTATCATCATGGTGTAATCCCTTGAATTCAGGGCTATTGCCTTGGAAAAATCGGAATATGCATCGTCGTGATTTCCCGCAGCCAGCTCGGCAGTGCCTCTCAGGTAATGGGCATTGGTATCCTTGGGCCTAAGAGTCAGGATCGCGTCATAGACCTCCTTGGCCTTGTCATATTCCCCCTGCTTTAAATAGCACTCTGCCAGGTAGAAATTGGTATCAAAGTCCATGTCATCCACGATGCCAATGTCTGCAGCAAGGGAAGCAAGGAGCTCCTCTGCCCCGGCAGCATACTCACCTGTCTTCAGATAAGCAATGCCAAGGCCCCTGTGAGTCAGACACGCATCTTCGCCCTCAGCCTGCGCTGTCTCAAAGGACTCAATCGCCTTCTGATAATCATGGTTTTCAATGTGCGAAAAGCCTGTGTCAATATTGTGCCTGTTCCCAAAGCTTCCGCATCCTGATAAAAGAATTGAAACTGCGGTCATACAAACCAGAGTCTCTTTTAATCTCATAAAAAACTCCCCCAAAAAGGATGATACAAATGAGCTGTAATTCAGAAACGGATTTTTGCCGTTTTTTCCCGATGCACAAAATCCGCCTCTGACTGCCACTCAGAAATTACTTAAGATAAGCAACGACCTCGATCTCGCAGAGTACATTGCGTGGAAGCTGCCTTACAGCCACACAGCTTCTTGCGGGCTTTCCCGTAAAGTATTTTTCATAAACAGCATTGAAAGCCGCAAAATCACTCATCTCTGCAAGGAAGCAGGTTGTCTTTACAACATGGTCATAATCGGTTCCTGCAGCATGAAGAATCTCCCCTATGTTCCTGCATGCCCTGTCAGCCTGATCGGAAATAGTTGTGGCCTCCACATCTCCGCTCTCAGGATTGATCGGTATCTGCCCCGAAGCATACAGAAAATCTCCTGCCTTGATAGCCTGTGAATAAGGTCCGATAGCTGCCGGTGCCTTGTTTGTTTTGATGTACTCCATTATAATGTCCTCCTTGTCTTGTCCCGATGGATACCCTTTTCGATTCTTTCGCTTCGAAGCGCCATCTCACTCATCGCTTCCAAAAACTGCTGTCACATAAAAGCCGCGGGCGTTTTCTTCTACCTTGGTCACAACTCCCTCCCGATCCAGCATTCTTTCCCTGAACGGGAAATTGCCGCTCATGGCAAGTGAGGGATCGATCGTGTAGTAATAATTACTTGGAAGCACTCCCTCTGTCACTGTGATTTTGTCGCCCTCATGCAAAAGACCGGGACGCTCCATCTTAAAAGTCATCTCTCTCGACATTTTATCACCTCACGATTGCATGTTGAAGTAAAAACTCATACCACTTCTGGTATGCGGAAGCCTTAAGGTGAACTCCGTCAAAGGAAATATCCGCCTGAAGATTTCCGTTTTCATCATCAACAACGGGATTCATATCCATGTAAAAGACATATTTCTGGTCTGCAAGCGTCGAAATTGCAGCATTTCTCGAATTGATCCTCTCATTGTTGAAATATTTCTCACCGGCACTCTTTGCACCGGTCACATGCATTATGCCCTGAATGTAAATAATCGCTCCTGGCTGAAGCTGTCTGATCCTGTCAATAACACCCTTGTAAGCATCACGGAAGTACTCGTCAGTACCCGTACCTATCTCGTTGAGCCCGAGCATTATATATATCTTGCCGAAATTGTTTTCCGATAGTGCCTGCTCAAGGCCAATCTTTCCGTTTGGACTGCTGATGAATTTCTTTTTCATCACGTCATAGATACTCATGGATATCTTTGCGTAAAAAGTCGCCCTCTCATCCAGAGGTGCGCAGTATTCGGACAATCCGACGGTTCTTGAATCACCTATGAAAAGAGCGTCCGAAAAATAATCATCATTCACAGAAGTAAAGTTGTAGACCCTGTCCTCAACCACAGGAATAACCACGGGCTTTGCTGCACTCTGTGCTACTGTGTCAGTTACCTGAGGCTCCTGCCCGGAAGCACCCGCAACCGCCGGTCCTTCCGTTGCCGTTCCTGCATCTGCTGCTTTCTGACCATCTGTTTCCGCCTGGTCTGCGGCTGCTGACACCTTGCCATCTGCAGCAACTGCCTCCTTGCCGTCCGCAGCTGCTGAATCCTGACCTTCTGCTGAAGTCTGTCCTGCTTCCACGAAAGCCACCTCCCGGCCTTCTGCTGTCGTCTGTCCTGCAGCACCTGCTAAGTTCCGGTCTCCTGCAGTCTGGTCTTCGCCTGATGACTTCATGCCGTCTGCACCTGCCGCTTTCTGACCTTCTGCGGCCGCCTGATTTCCTCCTGCAGTCTGATCTGCTTCCGCGAAAGCCACCTCCCGGCCTCCGTCTTCATTTTCCGAGCCATCACCTGATGCCTGATTCTTAGAAGCATCTTCACTCTTTACAGAATCCCCGGTCTGGCTGTTTCCGGTGCCGTCGCTCTTCTCATTATCAGAAGCCTGACTCAGGTCTGTATTGTTGCCTTTCCCGGAATCCGGGTTCTGTCCCTGTGCAGCGCCATTTTCTCCGAGGCCGCCGTTCTGCCCCTGCGCAGCGCCATTTCCTCCGAGGCCGCCATTCTGCCCCTGATCAGCGCCATCACTCTTTCCGGCACCTCCGCCACTGCCTTCAGCAATCCCGCCTGAGACCATCGATACTTCCCCGATCACATCGTCGCCTTGTGAAGCATACTCCGCCATCTCTGAGTCTGCAGTCTCCTGAGTCCAGGGAAAGACTCCATCCTGGGCTCCCTTTAGCGCAACCGCCAGTACCGGCGCTTTACTTTCATCCGTCTCTTCCGCATATGTCGCATATGTTGAATCCTTCAGAGCAAAGGCCGTCACTGTCAGAAGTAATGCCCCCGCCCCGACACCTATGATGATCGGACATTCTTTTATTATCTTCTTAATCTTTTCCATAAACAAAAACCTCAGAACCTCATATAAACAAACGGGCTTCCCGCTGTCCCCGCCACGACGTAGACACAGCCCCAGAAAAGCAAAAGGAGAAGCACGGTAAATACAGGCTTTGTCCTGTTCTTTTCAAAATAGTCAAAAATCTGCGGAATCAGCAGAACGAGTGCCGGAACAAGCACCGGCCAGTATAAGCCAATATTCTTGAGAAAATCATTCCTGTTTACCGCAATCCCCTCTCCGAAAAACGGAAACAGCCTGGTAAAATATGTGGTCAGCATCCCAAAATCCGAGATTGCAAATACCACCCAGGTAAGCGGAATAAGCACAAGTACATTAAACCGCCCCACAATTGCCGCAGCCTTACCCTGAAACTTTTTGTACACAAAAAACCTCTCACAGACTATTATCGCAAACAGTGAGACTCCCCACAAGATGAAATTTGGTGTTATTCCGTGCCAGAATCCTGTCAGCAGCCATACCACAAGAAGATTAAAAACTGTGCGCTTATCCCCTTTTCTGCTGCCTCCCATGGGAAAGTAGATGTAATCCCGAAACCATGACCCCAGCGTGGCATGCCACCTTCTGTAAAACTCAGCAACATTTTTCGAGCTGTAGGGCTGTTTAAAGTTCTCAATAAATGGAAATCCCAGCATCACGCCTATCCCGGCAGCCATGAGGGAGTATCCCCAGAAATCAAAATAAAGCTGAAGCGAATAAGTGACCGCTCCCAGCCAGGCAAGAGGCGTCGAGATGCTCTCATACCCTATCGTGCCAATGTCTCTCCACAGCATCGAGAGCCTGTCTGCAAGCAGAACCTTCATGGCAAAGCCCGCAACAAAATACCGAAGACCATCCTCTATGACCGTCAGTATCACATGGATTGACGGCCTGTACTCCAGGTCCTTTTCCAGCATCGAGTTCTCTTTATACTGCTCAAAGCGCATGATGGGGCCTGACACGATCTGTGGAAACATGGAAAAATAAGCCGCCACATCTATAAACGTCGCCTCATCCTTAAACCTGTCTGTGTACACATCCAGCTGAAAGCTGATCATCTTGAAGATATAGAAGCTGATGCCGATAGGCAGAAGCGAACTGTCAACAAACTGCCCAAGTATCTTGAACTCCACAAGCATACCTGCATCTATCAGAAGAATAAAGAGAAGGAGCGACCAGCTCTTTTCCTCCCTTATTGCCTTTGCAAAAAGAAAGTTGACGACAATTGCGCCAAAAAGAGCCGGCAGCATCCTTAGATCACCCATTGCATAAAACAAAAGACTCCCTATTACAAGAGTCCATGTTCTGAATTTCATTGGTGTGATATAAAATACTATCAGAAAAACAGGCAAAAACCTGAAAATAAAGTTTAAGTCAGAAAAGTTAACCATTCGAGTTATTTATCTCCGCGATTTTAGTCTCAGCCGCCTGCGCAGTCTGAGTATCAGGGAAATTAGTGATCACTGCATCAAATATCTCTTTAGCCTTGTCATTGTCTCCGCTGTTATAGTAAGCATTGCCCAGATAAAAGAGTGTGTTGACATTGGTGTTGTCGTACTGGTAAGCCTTTG
Organism: Butyrivibrio sp.; assembly: GCA_024694565.1. Classification (GTDB taxonomy): domain Bacteria; phylum Bacillota; class Clostridia; order Lachnospirales; family Lachnospiraceae; genus Butyrivibrio. The sequence goes on from JAILJR010000074.1 coordinate 22,977, forward strand.
AGAGGTTGGTTATGGCATTTTCATAGTCCTCATTCTTGTAGGCCTCATAGCCGTTCTCATAGTATGTGGTAGCAAGCTGCGTTCCAACCTTGGACATCAGATAGCTGTAGAGCGAAGTAAACTCAGGCGAAACATCCGATCCAATGACATCAAGGTCAAGGTTTGACAGAGCATCCGAGATTGCCTGAATATTGTCCGGATCCTTCATATAGATATTTACTGCCTTCATAAGGCTGTTCATCGCGCCTGAGGTTGAATCCACGCCCTCATAGTCTGTAACCTGACTTCCCAGCTTGTCAATCTCATCCTGAAGCGCTGCGATCTGCTGCTCATATTCAACAATCTGAGCGGATTTTGCATCAGACTCCTCGCTTATCTTTGCGATCTTCTCCTGATTGCTGGTGGTTATGCTCTGTATCCTCTGTGGAAGTATCAGAAAGCACGCCACAGCAACTCCAAGAACAATACCCAATACAATGCCCCAGATCGAATTGCTGCGCGCAATGGGAGATTTCTTTACCGGCTGGATTATCATCTCATTGCCGCTGTTGTAACGGATAATCTCATCGTTCTCCGAAGCAGCTTCAGACATGAGCTTGCCGCTCTCCCCGGGGATTATCATGCTGTCAGCTTCCTTGAGATATCTCTTTGCCGTAGTATTTCCAAAGTCAAGCTTGATAACCTTTCTCGACTCGATCTTTGCCTTTTCCCAGTTGCCGCCCTTCAGATATAAAAGTGCAAGCAAAAGATGCGCTTTTATAAACTTGGGGTTTAAAGAAAGCACCTTTTTAAGCTGTATCACCGCGAGATCAAGGCTGTCCTGACGGCAGTAATTCAGAGCAATATTAAACTTTTTTATCGTCTGATTAATAGTCTCGAGCTGCCCCGGACTCTTCTGGAGCATATCCATGTAGTAGTCCGCAAGATTATCCTCTGCCTCAAGGTTCTTGCTTATTACCCAGTGCGTGAGTGCTGCTGCCGCTTCTCCTGACTCATAATAAACAAGTCCCAGAAGATTTCTGGCATCAATATTTTCCTTGTTGTACTTAAGACTTTTCTTAAGGGCGTCTACAGCGCCTGTCATATCTCTGACCTGGGCCCGCTCAAGACCTTCATTATAAAAAGCATTAGATAAGCTTTTCAGCTTTTCCATAGTTGTAGCCATTGTTACTTAATCCTTCTAACCGTCTCAGAATCCTTTTTAGCATCCTTAAGCAGATTAAAAAGAACATCTGACATATCATCAAGGTCCTGACTGTAGATCAGCTCCTCGACATCATCTATTTCAAGACTAGGCTTGAATTTCCTCAGTTCCTCGTCAAAATTTATCATAAATACTCCTCACAAAAACCATTCCCATAAAAGGCATTCAGATGAAAAGCCCCATTCTGCGAAGCATCAGAAAAGTCCCTTTATCTGCCCCGCAAGATAGAGTGATCCCGCTGTAAACACGCAGTCCCCTGACTTGCGCATCGTGATCACATCTGTTGCCGCATCTCTTACATTGCTGTAATACCGGATGGGAAGTCCGATAATCCCCAGCTCCTCTCTGCTGTCCTCAAAACACCCCTTCAGATCTGATACGGAAACCGATCTGTCCGTCCTGAGGGCAGAGACAAAAATCGCATCAAACAGCCTGCTTTCCAGCACCCTGTGTATTATATCCCCATACTGCTTGTCTGATACAATGCCAAAAAGCAGGAGTTTTCTTCCCTCACAGGGAATCCCTCCCACGCTGTCCAAAAACGCCTCTATACCATCCAGGTTGTGCGCTCCGTCCACGTAAACACCGGGGCGCAGCTCCTCCATCCTGCAATCCCATTTTGCACTGTAAAGCCCTTCCATTATATCCTCATGGGACAGCTCTGCGCCGAAGCTTCTCAGCACCTCCAGCGCTGCAATGGCAATACTGGCGTTCTCTGCCTGATATCTTGCCTTGGTCGACAGTCGCAGGTTGGCATATCTATCATAAAGTGAATTATAGGAAAATGCAATGTATTTGTTTCCCGCTTCATCCACCTTGAGACCGACATTTTCGATGTCTCTTCTGCTGACCTCAACCGCCCGTATATCCAGCTCCAGAGCCCTCTTTTTTATCACATCGCTGCTTTCTTTTCTCTTGTCAAAAAAGACTACCGGAACACCTCTTTTTATTATCCCGGCCTTCTCTTTGGCGATGTCCTCAATTGTATCTCCAAGATACTGCATGTGGTCTAAACCGATTTCGGTTATGACGCTAAGAATCGGCTTTTCTACAGAATTTGTGGCATCAAGCCTGCCTCCGAGCCCGGTCTCAAGTATCAGGTAGTCCACCGGATGCTCATCATACAATATCATTGCCATGAAAAAGAGAAACTCAAAATATGTAGGAAAGTACTCTCCGCTTTTGTATTCCATGATATGCTTCAGAAGCGCAAGGAATACCTCCACGAAAATACCATCTGATACAGGTTTTCCGTCCAAAGCAAATCTCTCATTTATACTCACCAGATGAGGTGATGTAAACACCCCCACAGAATATCCCGCCCCTAAAAGAACGGATGAGATGTAGCTGCAGACAGAGCCCTTTCCGTTTGTACCCGCAACATGGATGATCTTCATATTGCGGTCAGGGGATCCAAGGAACTTAAGAAAGTCCCTTGTGTCCTCTATTGTATGTTTTTCTGTAAATCCCGGTACTTTATTGATCAGGCCCTCACATTCAGAGACCGTGATCGTACCGCCCTGTTTGGCGCGGTCAATAAGCCCCGAGACTTCTTCTAATAATTCATTCATTTTCTGACTAAACTTTCATTTCTACGCACTTGCACTGCCATAAATTCAGACGTTCAACCTGTTGAAGCTGCTTTACCCACAGGCCGGGCTGCATTTGGCACTACCTTAAATTCAAGATGTTTTCCCGCATAAAACAGGCATGCGGGCAATTATCTGCTTGTGCAAATCTGCGCGACGTATTATTACCCCTGCAACAGCCTCAAAAGATCACTTGTTTCCTGAGAGCTGCTTTAATCTCTCCGTGATCTGGTCGTAAGTCTGCTGGTACTTCTGCTGCTTTTCCTTCTCCTCATCAATCTTTGCCTGCGGAGCCTTTGAGAGGAACTTTTCATTGGAAAGCATTCCCTGTGACCTCTTCAGCTCGCCCTGCAGCCTTTTCTGCTCTTTTGTAAGACGCTCGATCTCAGCCCTTATATCTACAAGATCCGAGAACGGAATGTAAACAGCTGCATCTGCAAGCACAACCGAAACCGCATCCTCAGGAATGCCCGCCTTGTCGTTCTGGCAAACTGATTCCGATGCATAGGCAAGAGATTCAAAGAAGAGCCTGCCGTTTGTGAAGATGTCGAGAACCTCCTTCTTTTCGCTCACGACAAAGACCTTGGCCTTTCGCGAAGGAGCAACGTTCATCTGCGTGCGGACATTTCTGATGCCGCGGACTGCCTCTTTTATCGTCTCGATTGACTTCTCATCCACTGCAAAGTTCCACTCATCCCTGTATACCGGCCAGTCGGAGACCATGATGGACTCCTCCTCATCCTGAAGGTTGCAGAAAATCTCCTCAGTGATGAAAGGCATGTATGGATGAAGAAGCTTCAATGCGTTGATGAGCACTGTCTGAAGTGTCCACAGCGCAGCCTCGTGGCTTTCTGCATCATCTGAATTGTAGAGTCTCGGCTTTACCATTTCTATGTACCAGTCACAGAACTCATCCCAGATAAAGTCATAGACCTTCTGGACTGCAATTCCAAGCTCAAACTTCTCCATGTTCTCAGTAACTTCCCTGATGGTGTTGTTGAGCTTTGTGAGTATCCACTTGTCAACGCTCTGCAGCTGTGCAGGCATAGCCTGGTGTATCGCTGATGGCGCATCCTCGCTCATATTCATCATAATAAATCTGGATGCGTTCCATACCTTGTTCGCAAAATTCCTGCTATTCTCAACTCTCTCGTTGTAGAAGCGCATATCATTGCCGGGCGCATTTCCGGTAACTATCGTGAGCCTTAGCGCATCAGCGCCGTACTTGTCGATGATCTCGAGAGGGTCGATTCCGTTGCCCAGTGATTTGCTCATCTTGCGGCCCTGCGAATCCCTTATAAGGCCATGGAAAAGAACGGTCTTGAACGGGTAGGTTCCCATCTGCTCATAGCTTGAGAAGATCATTCTTATAACCCAGAAAAAGATTATGTCATAGCCCGTAACAAGCACATCCGTAGGGAAGAAATATTTAAGCTCCTTTGTGTCATGAGGCCATCCCAGTGTCTCGAAGGGCCAGAGGGCAGATGAAAACCAGGTGTCCAGTGTGTCCGGATCCTGAGTAAAATGCTCACATCCGCACTTCGGGCAAACCTTTGGCATCTCTTTTGCAACTACGACCTCACCGCACTTGTCGCAGTAATAAGCCGGGATCCTGTGTCCCCACCAGAGCTGCCTTGAAATACACCAGTCCCTGATGTTGTCTGTCCAGTTGTAGTAAAGTTTGTCCATTCTCGGAGGAATGAGCTTTATCTCACCCTCTTTTACAGCCTTTACGGCGGGCCTGATAAGCTCATCCATCTTTACAAACCACTGGGCCTTTACCATAGGCTCTACAGTTGTGTGGCACCTGTCGTGGGTTCCAACATTGTGTGAGTAATCCTCTATCTTTACAAGCAGGCCCATCTCATCCAGCTCTTTTACGATGGCATCCCTGCATTCATATCTGTCCATGCCCTCGAACTTGCCGCCGTTAGCATTGATGGTCGCATCATCATTGAGGACATTCACTTCCTGCAGATTGTGGCGCTTTCCAACCTCAAAGTCGTTGGGGTCGTGGGCGGGAGTAATCTTGACTACTCCGGTACCAAACTCCATGTCTACGTAGCTGTCCTCTACTATAGGAAGCTCCCTTCCAACTATCGGAAGAAGAACCTTTTTACCTCTGTAATCCTTGTATCTCTCATCCTCGGGATTGATGGCGACTGCTGTATCTCCAAGCATCGTCTCGGGACGTGTCGTTGCGAACTCTATGAATTTTGTGGTTGAAACAGAGCCGTCATCCTCGATAAGCGGATACTTGATATGCCAAAGATGGCCTGCCTGCTCCTCGTACTCGACCTCCGCATCGGAAATGGAGGTCTTGCACACAGGACACCAGTTTACTATCCTGCTTCCCTTGTAGATGTAGCCCTTCTTGTGCATCTTGAGGAAAACCTCAGTTACGGCCTCGTTGCAGCCCTCATCCATTGTGAAGCGCTCTCTGTCCCAGTCACAGGAGCTTCCCAGCTTCTTGAGCTGCGAAATGATAGTCCCGCCGTACTCCTTCTTCCACTCCCAGGCTCTTTCAAGGAATTTCTCCCTGCCCAGCTCTCTCTTATCTATACCCTGCTTTTTGAGCTCGTTGGTAATACGGACCTCTGTCGCGATGCTGGCGTGATCGGTTCCCGGCTGCCAAAGTGCATTATATCCCTGCATTCTCTTCCATCTGATCAAAATGTCCTGCAGAGTCTGGTCAAAAGCGTGCCCCATGTGGAGCTTGCCTGTGATATTCGGGGGCGGAATAACGATAGTGAAGGGCTTTTTGGTCTCATCAACTTCAGCGTGGAAATATTTCTTTTCCTCCCACTTTGAGTAGAGACGGTCCTCAATATCCCGCGGATTGTAGGTCTTTTCCAGTTCTTTTTTCATCTTTTGACTCCTCTCCTGTATATAGTTGTGGGTAAAGCTGCCTGACAGCAAGCCGGTGTGCCATCCCAATCATTCTCTGTCTTATTTGTGCCGGTTCATATTTCTTACGCCGGTCAGATTCATTCTACGCCTTGTGCAGAAGGACAATATCGCCCTTTTTGTGCTCCTTTACCTCGTAAAGTGCGATGTCCGCCGCATACATAAAGTCCCAAAGCTTGTTGGTCTCACCCGGAACCGAGTTCCTGATTCCCTGCGAGATGGAAATGTTGGTACTCTCAGTGCCATCCTGTTTTACAATCCTGGCTGATGATACCTGCTTCTTGAGACGATTGGCGCATTCCATGATATCATCGTCTGTCATATTCTCGTATATAAGTACAAACTCATCTCCCCCATACCTGAAAGCATGGACAAGAGGCCTTGCAGCACATAAAGACATTATGGCGTCTGCAATGAGTTTAAGACAGTAGTCCCCCATCTGGTGACCGTAAGTGTCATTGTAATGCTTGAAGTTGTCCACATCAAGTATCTCGACGGCGAGGGACCGCTGTTTTTCATAAGCCTCTTCAAATGCGATCTCTGCAAATTTATTGAGGCCATACCTGTTTCCAAGGCCCGTCAGAGGATCTGTCTCTGCACGCTTTTGAAGAAGTGAGTTTTCTTTTTCTATTGACTGGAGCCTGCTCCTTATATTCAAAAAGAACTTATAATTTGTAAGTCTTTCTTTTTCCTGCTCGACCGAAGCCTCATAAAATTCAAGCAGAGCCTTATTTTTCTCTTCTTCAACGCCGAATTTTTCATAAAATTCCACCTTGAGCCTGGCGCAGCCCTTCTTGAGGTTTGGGATATTCAGCTCAGCCAGAGACCGCTCTGCATTCTTTATAATACGCTTCACTTCGCCGAGCCTGCCTATCTTCATGAAAAATCTGCATATCCCGTATATATCCTCCATGCTGTCCAGCGGAAACTTGTTGTTCTGCAGCTGCACCGAAAGCATGTCCGCATATTTCTCGAAAAAATCCTTCTCTCCCAGGTAATGATAGCCTCTCATCAGTATATCCAGGACGGGGAGGTCTATGAAGTAATCCTTGTTGACGTACGGGTCCCGCTCAAGGGACTCAATCCCCTGAATACACTTGATCGCCGACTCGCGCTTATCAAGTATCATGTAGCAGTCCGTCTGAAAGCAATAGCAATAAAGAAGATTCCTATAATAAAGGGAATCCTTTTTGTTCCGCCTTATGCCCTTGTAGGCTGTGCGGATATGGGAAAGAGCCTGCTTCACATCCCCGTTGTCAAAATAGATCTGTCCGATATTAAACTCTATCATTCCCGGAATGGAGCTGCTCTCATCTATCTCCTCGCAGTGCCTGAGCCCCGTCAGGAAAAAATCAAGCGCAAGCTCCGGATTGCCGTGACTGAGGGCATCAATTCCCAGGAGGTTATAGCTTCTTGCCAGATGCTCAAAGTCCCCGCAGGACTGAAGAAGCTCAATTGCCTTTAAAAGGTTCGTATTGAACTTTTTGTAATCAGTGCTCAGAAGGTAATAGGCATCCGCCAGATAATAATAGCTGTATCCCAAAAGAGGAATATCCTCAATCTCCTTGGCTCTTCGAAGGAGCCTGTTGCAGGAGCTTATCAGATTGTTCGACATATTTGCCCGCTCTCTGAGCATCTCCTCATTCAGTTTTTCAACGTCTCGACCATATATAGAAAGATCCATTACATATCCCTATCCAAACTTCAAATAAAATTCATTGTACAACAACATCGATTGTCTATCAAGGTTGCAATTTGGGACAGGGTAGGAGCAACTGTCTGTTACAATTCATGAATTATCCAAAGTGTCCTGTAGTATGCCACTTCATTAAAATATAGCCTGATCATCGCCGCCCCGCCCCATTTTCGCAATTCCCCTTAAGTAATGCTGATGCTTTAATACATGCGATTACTTGCCGCGCCGCACCAATACTGGATTTGAGCTCGTTTTATGACGTAGAGGTCATAAAATGGGTGCAGTTTACATATATGCTTTGACTTTATCAGTCATAATCGAACACTTATTTCGAATTATTCACACATTTAGTGATTTATTTGGAAGTGCCTATTTATGCGGCTTTTTTGATAATTACCTCTTGACAATCCCCAATTTCCACAGAGTTATCCACATGACATCTTTATCGTTTATAACCGGCTTTTATATCATTTCTCTGTCATTTTGTACAATTTCACATACAATTTCATACAACATTCAAAAATTTGAGGTAGACATAAATTCGCGGTTAATCGATTTATGTAAATCATTTTGGGGCTTTTCCCGGTTTCAACGGTGTTTTTTCGCCAATTTTATCCCTGAAAGCCGCTGTAGAAGCGGGTTATATCATTTTTGACCGAATTGGTCGTAACTGTTTTGTACCCCTTCCACTCTCTCGGGAAAAGGGATTTATATCCATAGCCAAGAAATCTGTCATCCAGAAGAAGCGCCACGCCAAGGTCGCTTTCTGTCCTGATGACCCTGCCTGCTGCCTGAAGGACCTTGTTCATGCCCGGATACCGGTATGCATAGTCAAAGCCGTCTACACCTTTTTCATCAAAGTAGTTCCTTAGTATCTCCCTTTCATTGCACACCATCGGTATCCCTGTTCCAACGATTATCACGCCAATGAGGCTGTCGTTCTTCAGATCTATGCCCTCACTGAAGATTCCTCCCATCACACAGAATCCCAAAACGCTCTTATCCTCAGTTATTTCAATATCCATATGGATTAGACCAGATAAGTCAATATCATTTCCCGCTGAAAATCTGTCAAGAAACGACTCCCTGGCCTCCTCCGTCATAAAGCTGCTCTGGATTAGAAGCTCTGTATCATCTGTGTCAAGAAACTCATCCTCATAGGTCGTACGAACCTCATCAAGAAACTGGTGCGATGGAAAGAACACAATGTAATTGCCTCTTTTTGCCCTGATCACACTGTCAATGTACATTGCAATCTTCCTGTACATCGTGTCACTTCTTCTTGAGTACCTGCTGGTAACATCGCTTCCTATGAATATTCCAAGCCGCGACGGGTCGAAGACTGATCTTGCATATATCTCAAAATCCTCCGGTGTTCCGCCAAGAAGCTTTTTGTAATACTGCACCGGAAGTAGTGTAGCCGAAAAGAGAATCGTGGATAATCCCTTCGCCATGCATCGGGACAGATTCCTTGACGGGTCAACGCATGAAAGTCTCAGAACAAAGCTTCCCTCATCATCAGTCTCGCCATATATCACATAGTGGTCATCAATAAGGTCATAAATTGTAAGAAAACGTGAAATGTCAAAATAGAACTGAAGAATCTCATCTCTCATCGGCCCCTGGTCATGGTCCTCAAGATAAGCCGAAATAATCGACGACAGTCGCTCCAATGGCTGGATGAAGCTGTCAATTGACTCATATACTCTATACCCGTCATAGTCTCCTGCGGACCCTGAAAGGGGTCTGCTGCTTGCGGCAATTCCTGATCCTATTCCTGTATTCTGGGCACGGACTGTGCTTTTTGACTCAGAAAGGGTTCTGCTGTCTGCGGCAGCTTGTGATAAATCACCTGATTTGGTTAACTTCATACTGCGCTTAAGCTCAAGAAGGCTCTTGTTGCACTTATCAAGATGCGAAGCAATCCTCGGATGATAGTCCTTAATGCTGCGCTTTAGTTCAAGGAAGCTCTCTTTCCTGAGACATGCACTGTACATATCTCTCCCCCTGTCCAGGAGATTGTGCGTCTCATCCACAAGAAAACAGTAGTCATGTCGATTTCCGTCTGCAAAAAAACGCCTCAGGTACACAAACGGGTCGAATACATAGTTGTAGTCGCAGATTATCCCATCAGAGACAAGGCTCATGTCCAGAGCCATCTCAAAGGGACATACCGTGTACCTCCGGGCGTACTCTGCAATCTTTTCTCTGTCAAAGCTATCCTCGTTTGTCATCAGCGCATAGATAGCATCGTTTACCCTGTCAAAATGACCTTTTGCATACGGACAGACCACCGGGTTGCAGTCTCTTTGCTCTTCACCGAGAAAACAGGCCTTATCCCTTGCGGTTATGGTCACTGTCTTCATACGAAGTCCCTGACTTTTACGCAGAGTCTCAAACGCCTCCTCAGCAACTGTTCTTGTGATGGTTTTTGCAGTCAGATAAAAAATTCTTGACAGCTTTCCCTCCCCCATTGCCTTGACAGTCGGAAACACCGTGGATATCGTCTTTCCCGTACCGGTAGGCGCCTGCAGAAAGAGCTTTTTTTGGTGAACTATAGTTCTGTATACAGCAGCTGCAAGGTCCTTCTGTCCCTCCCTATAGGGAAATGGAAAAGATGTTTTCTTTATCGAAGCTGTCCTTATACTGTTCCACTCACATTCAAAGTCAGCCCATTTTCTGAACTGCATGATCAGATCATCGAACCAGCCCAGTATCTCATCATCCGTATATTCGGAGTCGAAATATCTCCTTTCATCGGTATCCATATTGCAATAGGTCAGCCTTACAGAGATTCTTTTACAGTCATTGTTCATAAGGTACATTGCTGCATAGCATTTTGCCTGCGCAAGATGCACCGGAACAGCCTCCCTCATCCTGGCAAGCTCACGATACGTCCCTTTTATCTCGTCAATCAATGGAATGCAGTCGCCTGAGATTTCAGCTGCAAAGGTGCGAGCACCGGATTGTATGTCTGCGTGAATTTGCTCTCCAGATAGGCCATCCGTGAGAACATCGGCGTTCGGGCTTTCACTTTTGATGACCAGAACCGGCTTTTCCACATGTATCTTCTGCAGCTGTGGTGCTGTCGGTTTATCTTGCGGTTTCTGCTGCGATATTGTCGGTTCCTCCTGCTGCTTCTGTTGCGATGATGTCGGTTCCTCTTGCTGCTTTTGCTGCGATGCTGTCGGTTCCTCCCTTGGCTTCTGCTGCGATATTGTCGGTTCCTCCTGCTGCTTCTGCTGCGATGATGTCGGTTCCTCTTGCTGCTTTTGCTGCGATGCTGTCGTTTCCTCCCTTGGCTTCTGCTGCGATATTGTCGGTTCCTCCTCCTGCTGCTTCTGCTGCGTCGTTGATTTTCCCTGAGACATCACAGCTTTACGCGAAGCAGGCCCTGGACGCATTCCGAAAAATCTGTCAAGAATGCCGTCAGCTCTGCCCTCTATAATAAGGTCGTATTTATCAAAGCTTTTCTTATATGCAAGCGGAACCTCTGCGTGATAATCAGTTCCCATGCTCTTTTGTATCATCCGATGGATTCTGGATCCCTCCTGCATAGAGTCAGCCGAAACCGCATGTATTCTGTTGTCAATATCTCCACTCCGTAAAATAAATTCCACAAGTCCCCGGACCGACAGTCTGATTTCCATGCAAACACTCCTTTTTTACAATTCAGTTGTCGATCAGACGGTCAGACTTATGCCTGCGGCAAACTTCTCCGACTGGCTTGCAGCTAAATTGTAACAATTGTAAATAAATAAACAAAAGAAGGCACTCTATTTCTATTTTTTAAAAATCTTAACATCTTTTTTTGCTGTTTTTGAAATTTAGATGTGCCTCCAAAAAAACTCTTATCTTTTTTTGAAGAAAATCCATTTTTAGATGTGCCCTAAAGTATGATTTCTTGAATAAAACTTCAAGCCCCCTCCACTGGCTGGCAAATGTTTGATATCTTAAATAATTTTCAGCCCCGCACTGGCTGGCAAGTGTATGATATCTTGAATTAGCTTCAGCACCCGCACTGGCTGGCAAAAGAATTGTAACATTGTAAACATACAAAAATTATAACACCGATTTTTTTCTTGCAAAATGCGTGTAAACGTTATTAAATGGTATAGGATGTCCGTTTTCTTAGGAGTTCGGTATCCTTAACGGGCTAGTGTACTGTCCTAATCATTTCTTTACTTATTTGCACCATCTTGTCGCCATATGCCGCATCGTCATCAGTCGTCGATGAACACATCGACTTCTTCCGCCTTGCAATAGACGTAGACGTCAATCTGGCACAAATAAGTTAAGGAATGATTGGGAAGGCACACGGCATCGACGACTGATGACAACGCGGCAACTGGAAAAATTATCGGTGGATTTGTATCGGTTATTTATTTTTTGGTGTACCAGCTTAAAGCGCATCTGCAAAAAGCAGATTTTCAAATGGTTCTCTATGAGTCATTTGGAAAGTCACAGATAGTCAAATCGAATAGATGAAAGTGGTGATAAGAAATGGAAAATTTGAAAATCCCAAAAAATTACAAATCAGCCCTTGACCTGCATGATACTCAGGTAGGCATCAAGACTGTCAAGGACTTCTTTCAGGGGATGCTGTCAACCAGACTTAATCTTCAGCGAGTAACAGCTCCATTATTTGTAACACCTGAGTCAGGCCTTAATGACAACTTAAATGGCGTAGAGAGACCGGTATCTTTTGACATTTTAAATGAGAACAAGCGGGAAGCTGAGATTGTTCACTCACTTGCCAAGTGGAAGAGATACGCTCTGAAGAAGTACGGGTTCAACACATATGAAGGTCTTTATACTGATATGAATGCTGTCCGCAGGGATGAAATCCCGGACAACATCCATTCAATCTTCGTGGATCAGTGGGACTGGGAGAAGATAATCAAAAAGGAAGACAGAAACATTGATTTTCTCAAGGACACTGTAAAGAGTGTTTACAAGACTCTCAGAAAAACAGAGAAATTCATGTCAATCCAGTATGATTATATTGAGGAGATACTTCCTGAAGAGATCTTTTTTATCACCACTCAGGAGCTTGAGGACATGTTCCCCGACAATACTCCGAAGGAGCGCGAGTACTACATTGCAAAAGCCAAAGGCGCTGTCTGCCTGATGCAGATAGGTGACCTGCTTGCATCTGGCGAGAAACACGACGGCAGAGCTCCGGACTATGACGACTGGTCACTGAACGCAGACATCATTGTCTACTATCCTGTACTCGACATCGCACTTGAGCTCTCAAGCATGGGCATAAGAGTTGATGAGGATTCACTTAAAGAGCAGCTCGAAAAAGCCGGCTGCACAGAAAGAGCTGAACTTCCTTTCCAGAAGGCAATACTCAACAAGGAGCTGCCCTACACCATCGGCGGCGGTATCGGTCAGTCAAGAATCTGCATGTTCTTCCTGCGTAAAGCCCACATCGGTGAGGTTCAGTGCTCAATCTGGCCAGAAGACATGGTCGAGGAAGCAATCAGAAATGGTATACAGATACTGTAAGCACTACTATAAATGATAGATATGAGCTTGTGTGTCATCCCAATAATTCTTTAACATATTTTTGCCGGATTGTCGTCATATGCAAGGCGGAGGAAGAAGTCGATGCGCGCATCGACGACTGATAACAACATGTCATATGGCGACAAGATGGTGCAAATAAGTAAAGAAATGATTGGGACGTTATCCTTGTGTGCCGTGTCATTCATTTTTTTAACTTGAATTTTTCAGATTGCCGCCAGATGCCAGGCGGAATAATGAGGCGTATTGAGGTTGAGGTACGCCGATTGACGACAACTACACAGGTTGCGGTAATCTGGAAAAATCAACTACAATTATGAATGATTAATGATGGCACACTAATCGACCGGTAAAAATTCATCCGGCCGGCTCATAGATATTTTGCAGTCTGTCTCTCCAGGCATAATGCTTCACTTCTATAAGATGCTGAATTTCTCAGAAATCCGGCATACTTCAATTACCGACTTTTGCCTTTAGGTAAAAGCGTATCTGACAAATCCTGATTCACAGGCATTTTCCATGAATTGTGCAGAAAAATCATGACTTCTTGCGGGCAAAATGAGGAAATTGCCCACAGGAATCCTGCGTTCCGTTGGATAAGCCCCTTACGTTTCGTAGTGGTACTAAGCTCGAAAATACTTCGCTTAGATGGTGTATTAGACTCGACTATACCTCGTCAAATGAACACCTACACCTCGTACTTGGATCGATAAAACTCGCCCCTTTTGCCGCATTCTCCGTATGAGGCAGAAATCGCCGAACCTTCTTTCTGCCCCTTTTGACGCATTCTCTGTATGGGGCAGAAATCGCCGAACCTTCCTTCTGCCCCTTCTGCCCCTTTTGACGCATTCTCCATATGGGGCAGAAATCGCCGCCCCTTCCTTCTGCCCCTTTTGACGCATTCTCCGTATGGGGCAGAAATCGCCACCCCTTCCTTCTGCCCCTTTTGACGCATTCTCCGTATAGGGCAGAAATCGCTGCCCTTTCCTTCTGCCCCTTTTGACGCATTCTCCGTATAGGGCAGAAATCCCTTGCTTTTCTTTCTGCCCCTTTTGACGCATTCTCCGTATGGGGCAGAAATACCTCTCCCTTCCTTCTGCCCCTTTTACCTCTTTCTCCGTATGGGGCAGAAATACCTCGCCTTTCTTTCTGCCCCTTTTCCCTCTTTCTCCGTATGGGGCAGAAATACCTCGCCTTTCTTTCTGCCCCTTTTCCCGCATTCTCCATATGGGGCAGAAATACCTCGCC
>JAILJR010000079.1 GCA_024694565.1 Butyrivibrio sp.
TGCCTTTTGTTTCTATTTTTAATTCAAACATAGATCATTTTCCTCTCCGAATCCCTGTGCATCCACGCGGAGCGTTTCTTTAAGTGAGAGTCTACTCTCACTTAAAGAAAATCCGCTATCTGGCATGGGTCAAACCATACAGCCCGTGTTCCCTCGTCTTCTGTTTTGATATATGGCTTACCAAGTTGCTTTTCGAAATCGATTCCCGTTCTATTTCCGTTTGTTTTTATCCATTTTTGGATTTCCTGTTTTCCAAGCATGTAGGAAAGTCCCATGGATTTTCGTTCGTCTTTGCTTAGATACATATTTTTGATATTTTTAGCGCGTTCAATGAAACGGTAATAGGAAATATCCTTGCCATCTTCTTCCTGATCAAAGCAATAGGGCCTTAATAAAAGACTCTCTTTCTGATCATTCACAAAGGATTCTTCTCTGATCATATCCAAATCCAGGAAATGCGGGTTATCACAAATCTGGAAATCAATCCAATTTCCTGCATAACCGTTTCTGAGATTCTCTTCTTTTTTGGCAGAACTCTTTGCGCTTGCGCAACAATCTTCTGCCAGTTTAAACGCAGAATGAAATGAACGTTCCGGTGTCACAAAAGCTACTCCTGTACATACATATAAGGGTATCTTAAAATCGCCTTCTTCCCATAGAACGGCTGATTTTAGATTTCTGTAGAATGCGTCTATAAACGGAAACACTAAAGTCGCGCGGCACATGATATTTATGTCATCACCGGCCTGGTGTATGATAACGAAGGAATGGTCAAAATCATCCTCCCCCGGGAAGAGATGGTGATATACCTCTTCGAGATCTTTCATGGTCTGGTCCATGACCCTTTTATAGCTGGTCGTTATATTATGATTGAGCATCCTTCTCTTTCTTATGCCAGCCTCGTAGGAGGGAGTGGTTTGAAGTATCCGGCCTATTGTCATTCCCAGATTGTTGCCATCTGCATGGAGCACAGCAATGTATTCTTTTCCAAGGGAATGACTCTTTTTAATGCTTGCCATGTCCACAACGACATCTCTTTTTCTGGCTTCATTTCGTCTTATTTCTGATGACCTGGATATGGGATCCTTAATAATGGAATCCTTTGTAATGATCGGCTCTCCTGTCCTGTTTTCTCTCTGTATGACGTTTAGGGTGCCCAGAGGATTCGAAATCGCGCTTGCTGCTTTTATGGCATTGAGTTCCTTGTACAAGTGAAAAATATCATTTCCGAAATCTTGCGTTTTTTGGGTGGCCGCCGCTGTCAGGTTAAGGCTGTAACCATTGTCAAGGTAATATCTGGATATTTTTCGAATCAGCTTTTGCGCCAATGCGCCCGTTCTGATAATGCACAAAGCATTTCCCGCAGAACAGATAATCAGTTGGAACTTTATCCTTTCGGAGGAAAAGTAAGGAATCTCTGCCACCGGATCGATCGAAAGGTCGTATTCGTCATCGGAAAGAGGCTCGTCAATGTTTTTAATGGCATATATGATGGCGTCGTTTAGAACATGTTTCATGATATCACTTCCGCCAAGCGTATCAATAAATGTATTGCTTCTGAACATATACCTTTGAATTTGCCTGGTGTCTAGAATACACAACACTTCTTTGTCCAAAAGTTCTTTCTTCATAATAAAGGTTCCTTTCAACTATTGTTTGAGGTTTGCACTGCTTGATTTCACCTCTGTTGAGAGTTGTTTTTCAAAAAACAAATCCAATTGTATCGTTTCACTCTATCCTCTTGGCTACGCTGACGGTAAAATAGCCTGATAGGCGCTCAGCTCAGCGTCTCTGAAGCAACACAATTTTACGTCCATCTCGACATCCTTATGGTCTTCGAGCCATTTTCTGATCGCTTGAAGCGACACCTGCGCCGCTTCGTTTAAGGGATATCCATACACGCCGGTAGAAATCCCCGGAAACGCAATGCTTTTGCATCCATTTTCATAGGCCAACTCAAGGCTCCTCGTGTAGCAGGAAGCTAATAACACGGCGTCCCGGTCATTGCCACTATAAACAGGGCCTACCGTATGAATGATGTACTTCGCATTCTTGATATCGTAGGCCTTTGTCATCTTGGCATCGCCGGTGTCGCATCCGTGCAGTGTTCTGCATTCTGCTAACAGTTCGGGCCCCGCCGCGCGATGAATGGCTCCATCCACTCCACCTCCGCCGAGCAAGCTGTTGTTGGCCGCGTTTACTATGGCATCCACTTCCATTTCTACCACGCTTCCGCGCACTAAAGAAATATCGCTCATTGTCATCCCCCCGTTCTTCATTCGCTCACTGTTCTTCGGGTAAACCGGGCTCCATTTGCCGGAATAGGCAACCTATTTAGCTACTATACCATATTCTTCTCGTTGGAGGGTGCCGGAAATGAAAAATAATGAAAAGAAATGTGCGAGGACCTGGTCCACGTCCGGATTTTGTTTTTCATCAACGTCCACATCCGACGCATTTTCAATATCCGTAAATTTATTCCTTAAATCCGAAACCGGTCTGATTTTTATCATATATAACCTCTTTCAGCTCTTTGCCTATCATAGTTTTATCTTTATTATGATAGGCGGTCAACAAAATATTTAGGATTCCATATAGACTCTCTTTACAATGCTATTGCGCATAATGGGCCATATGTTTCCGATTGTTATAATGCGCATTGACGCAATGCGCATAACGTCCTATAATATGATTGAAAGGAAATACAATATGCCTAAACGACCGAGAGAGATGGAAAAAGAGATACTCGATGACGGATGGATATTTAAGACCCAGGAAGGTTCTCACAGGCATTATGTCCATCCGACCAAGCCGGGAAAGGTTACAATCCCTTTTCACAGCAAGGAATTGAGTAAGATCGTAGAAAAATCTATCAGAAAGCAAGCCGGACTTGATAAGTAGTCCTGCCACAGAGAGGAGGCCTTCCATGTTATCTATATATCCTGCATGTTTTTTCAAAGATGAAACCGGATACTCCGTAGTATTTCCGGATCTTAATTGGCTTGCCACCAATGGCAGCACCGAAACTGAAGCAATGAGTATGGCGGTAGACTGCCTTGCCGGATATCTTTATTCCTTAAAAAAGGATGGCGATCAGGCGCCACCTGCATCTACCATGGACGATATCTCACTGAATGCTGTAGCAGATGAACTGGATGCGGATACAAACGGCGCATTCGTCAATATGGTATCCGTGGATGTCTCAGAGTATGCCAAAGAGCATTTCGAAAAATCTGTTCGGAAGAGTCTAACCATTCCTGCCTGGCTGAATGCTGCAGCTCAGGAAAAAAAGATCAACTTCTCACAGACCTTGCAGGAAGCGCTTCTGGCAAAAATCCGGGCATAAGCTTTGGTTTGGTAAACATCATGCACTTCTTTGACCGCTTCATTGGCTTCCTGCATTTTGCGCCGCCGAGCGGCCACCGGTGCGTTTGCCAGCGGCCACTCAGCGCTGCTAGCGGCCGGACTAATCGGTCACTTTCCGTTCAATCATAACTATATAATGCTTTGTCACCCGCTTGAGTAGCGAGTTGGACGAGACCTCGTCCTCCATCAGCATGGAAGGCCATGCCTTTGGCTCGCGCTGTGAGCAGATAATACAGCTCCTTGACAATTCATTCCGTTTTTCCAGAACGTCATACAGAGCCTTGACTTCATCGTCCTCCGTGATTGGGTGCAGAAGAAAGTCGTCCAGGATCACAAGATCAAGGTTGATGATCGCCTTTACTTTCTTCTGATACTGCTTAAATTCGATCTTTCTGGCGGCAGCTAACTCGCTTACAAGTTCCTCGCAGTGGTAGTAGCCTACGCGGTACTCTCTGCATGCTTCGGCACCAAGTGCTCTTGCAAGATAGGTTTTTCCGCTGTCAGAGGCTCCGAAGATGCAAAGGTTCATGCCATTTCGGATGAAATCCAGCGACGAAAGCGTCTGGACGATATACGGTGGCTGATACTGGCGTTCTCTGGAATCAATACACTGGTCGAGACAGCTGTCAGTACCTTTCAGCTTCGCCTTCTTCAGACGTGATGTATAGCGGTTTGTAACCGTTACGATGTACTCGGCGTGAATGATGGCGCTGATCAGCTCCAACCGTCCTGTATTAACAAAAGCCGGCTGCTTATAAAGATTTTCGAGCTCTGCAGCCATATGCGGCAGTTTCAATTCATCCAGTTCCTCGAGGATTGAATTCAGTTCCTTTGTTCCAGTGTTCATCGCTGCGCCTCCTTCCCGGACTGATCCGCGAGAGTATGGCTGCGATTCAGCAGTTTTTCCATGTCAGAGTAGCTGCTGTCCATGATGTAAGAACCTTCGTTCCGCTTTTTATTTTTAGCGGTGTTGTAGCCCTCAGAACCAAGCTCTTCAGCGACCGCGCCGATGGTGTTTTTGATGTAAGTATAAGTTGCTCTCTCAGCGGCGAGAGCACGTCTGCAGCATTCCTCCAGTGCTAAGCGGCTGTACTTCTTTGTGAAGCCAAGAACACCTACGCAGAGCCTGTAGGTCTGGACCTCCAACTTACGGCTCTTCAGGATCCGTTTAATTACCTCTGTTGTATTGCTGCCAACTGTGGATGCCTTCCGGATAAAGTAGGTGCTGTTCCATTCCGAGAAATCTTCGTAGTTCTTCGGCAGATGACTGGAGTCCGTTTTCCATTCGCCTCTGTAGGTTGCCCGAGGCCATTCGATGATCAGTTCACCTTCGAGGCTGAAGATCTTGACAACAGATGCGGTAGCTCGGATGATGACTTTTTTGTGCAGATACGCCTTGTCTACGCTATAATAAGCATTGTCAAAGCGTACGTGGAAGTCGCTTGATACTTTTGCCGTGGCCCTCTCCATGTAGTGGTATTGCGTGGAGGGGAGCGGCATCAGCTCTTCCTTTTCTTCTGCCCAATAGTAGGAGCGGCAATGCTCCTTCTTCTTAAACGGAGTGTCATTCAGCTCATCCAGCTTCTTCCAGAGGTCTTCGTTGAACTGCTCGAGCGAGAAATACCTGCGTTCCTCCAGATCATGGAAGATTCCTTTTTCGAGAATACCGACTGCGTTTTCCACAGAAGATTTGAAACGAGGTTTCCGGACCTTAGCGGGAAGGATCACCGTGTGGTTGTGTTCTGCCCATTCAGCATAGTCCTGATTCAGCTCCGGCTGGATCCAGTCCTTGTTCGCGATCACAGCCTGCTTGCAGTTGTCGCACACAACGATGGCCGGAACACCGCCGAAGGCCTTCAGTGCGTTGTTGTTGACTTCAATCCACTGCATCTCCTTCGTGGATTCCATGCCCTCAGCATAGATGTACTGGGAATACGGAAGGATCGCAACAAACACAACAATCGGTGTGATCTCGCCGGTAAGACGGTTGATCAGGTCAAAGGTCTTGCCCGCAAAGTCGACCTCCATTGTCTGGGCAATCACGGCTGTAAAGTGTGCTGTTTCGTAGTTCTCCTCACACCACTTCCCGAAGAGCTCACAGAACTGCCTGTACTGGTAGGGCTTCTTCTCCTCAGCCCTGCAGCGCTTGGCATACCGGTCCCAGCACACTTGAAGCGTCATGTTCTTTCTCTCATTCATGAGTTTGAGAACCTGCTGGTAATCGGGATACTCGTAACTTACGTCCCGGCCGCCTTCACCAGGAACCCTTCCATACACTTTCATAGCAATCCCGGTGTTCGTGATCCCGGGAGGGAGTGGAAAGTCCAGCTCTTTGCATTCCCTGAATGCTTTGAGGAAGTCGTTGACTCCCGATTTGCTAACATTTGACTGTCGAGAGATTTCTCGCGCAGACAAATGCAGCACATAGTGCTTGGTCAAAATGTTCTTGTAATCCAGCATAGTTACTACCTCCTATAGATGAAATCCCATCACCATTGATGGTTATCTCATTATAGGAGAATACTTGCTGATTTAAAAAAGAAGGGTGGCCGCTCGCTCCGCTCCGCGGCCGTTTAGCTCCGCAAAACTGGCCGTTTGACCTCGCAATTTGCATTCTGAGAAGCAGCCTCAGGAATGTGCGATATAGGCACTTCGTTATTTGGTAGAAATACCGGATACGAGGTGCCTTTTTTCATTCCTGCCAAACCAAACCTGTGCTTGTAACTGACAACCAATGTAAATCCAAGGAGGAAATGCGATGGCTAGAAAAAGCATCAATCACGGGCTTCCGGATCTCGACAGATTTCTGGAAGGAAGAGAGAGGAAATTCGTAACGTATGCGGAGGGCTCCGATATGTACGGGATTCCCTATTACTCATTTGTCAGACTGGCAAAGGAAGCAGGAGCAAATATCACGCTCCGGAAAAATGCGATAGTCGAT
>JAILJR010000080.1 GCA_024694565.1 Butyrivibrio sp.
GAACAGCATGTTACCAATAACAGAGTTGTCCAGACCACTGATACTCAGAAGAATAATATCAGTGCCTATGACATTGAGAGAATGATAGAGCATGGTGTAAAGAGTCAGATGAACACCATCAGCAATCAGGTGATAGGCAAGCTTGAGCGTCAGATGAGAAATGAAAAGACAAGAAGGGGCTACACTTGAGGGTGAGCTCCGAAAAGTCAGATATTAACTGACTTTTAGCAATACCGGAAGGAGATCTTGTATGCCGACAGGATTAGATAATTTTGGATCAAGTTTAAAGGGAATGTTATTCGATGGCGCCGGTGAAAAGGCCATCCTGTACATTTATATCTGTGATATCGACAAGGCCAGCGATCTTAAGACTGAATTGAAGAACGTCAGCAAATTTGAGGAAGATCTGAGGACGAAGGCAAAAAAGAAGATCGGTGTGGGTGAGAACTTAAAGGAAGGTTTCAAAGGCATTGGAAGCGATATTAAGGATTTCTTTACCCCCGGAAACAAAAACAGTGACAAGATCGCTGAACTGGTACCCGGCACTTCTTTTGCCAAGTTCACGGTTCAGTACAACCCTGCAACCATAAAGCTTTCATCCGTAAATGGTAAGGTGCAGAGCAGAAGGGCTGATGAAGGTATCGACTCCCTGAAAATGTACAAGTTTGCAGGAAAAAGTAAGCTCTGCTTCGACCTGATATTTGACGACTGTGACAACATGAACGCCTTCATGTTAAATGATGTGGTCAATACAAATATCAGTTCAGCTCTGAAGAAGGGATATGATGTCTATAGCCACGGAGGACTGAACCATAGTGTAAGAAAGAGAATGGATTCCATAATGTCTCTTCTGACCGATGCCAGAGTACAGCAGGTTGTCTTTTACTGGTCCAAGATGGTTTTCAGGGGGACAGTCACAGACGTGGCAAACAGATATACCATGTTCAATCCCAAGGGCAATCCCATCAGAGGCGAGATGCACTTAGAGCTCACTCAGGATAAGAAAAAGAAAGAGGACATGGGCTTCGACAACAAGTACTGGAGGGAGGCCTTTAAGGAGGTCTTTAAGGATTCAAAAGAGGCTGGCGTTGCCGGAGAGTATACAGGAAAATCAGGGTTATCCCAGGGACTTAGTGGCAGCTTACTTAACCTGAATCTATAGTGAACGTCAGGTGATCCTGTCGTTTACGAAATAAAGGGTAGAAAAATATGGGATTTATGGATGATTTAGCCAGCGGGGCCAAGTCCCTGTTGGGTGTAACTGAAAAGGCGGTCCTGACAATAGCTGACTTTTCCGAGATAAAGATCAAGGAAGGTCCGGCACCAAAACCCAGCGCAGGAAGCGGGGGAGGACTTGGAAACTTTGCTGATGCGGCAGATATCGGGTCCTTTGATACCAATCTGGCCATGGGTTTTGCAGCAGGCGTAAGGGGATTCAGCGAGGAGACCAAGGCATTTGAGTTTACCGGAAATGCCAAGAAATACAAATTTAAAGTACAGTTTAACCCCAATGAGCTTTATATCAACGGTTACGGCGGTGAGGAATTGCCTACACAGAACTATACGGGGGCCATGCGCGATCCGGATACCGGAATGCTGATACACCCATCACATCACAGGCTCAGAGGAGGTAACCACATGGCACCGGCAGATACCCGTATTGAGATGTCTTTTACCATTATATTTGACAAGGTGGATCCGCAGGATGCCTTCTATTCGGACAAATTCGCACTGAACGCAGTCAGCATCGGAAAAGGCGTTGCCAAGGGTGTCATGACGGCAATGGGGAAGAAGAACAATTCAGTACAGCCGGAGGTTGAGGCCTTGACGGCAGTAGTAAGAGATAAGAACAAGAGACTTGCCTGCCTTACCTGGGGAGATATGTCCTATCAGGGAATCATCAACTCGGTAAACGCAGAGTATCAGATGTTCAATGTCAATGGAGAGCCCGTAAGGGCCACGGTGGCCATAAATATGGTTCTCTTTGATGAGACAGATATGGGACCTAATGTTGATATCTGGCAGAGAGAATATACAAGAGATTTCGGTTCACTGAAATCGCCGCTGGGTGCTGCCGGAGCAGCTGCCGGAGCGCTTGGAGATGGCGGAGCTTTTGGAGATGTGCCTAATATTGGACTTGGAAATTATTAAAGGTGTTTTAGCGATGGGAGCATTATCCTTACCTGATCTTGATAAAAAATATGAAGGTTTTTATTATCCTGTGGCCAGAACTTATATGGGTGGAGCAAATCCTGAGGAGGATAAGAAACTGAGTCTTTCCGTGGAGGACTACGTTGTGGAACTCACCAGCGACTTAAAGGCCAGCATTGCCACTTTTTCCATTCTGGGTGCTTTCGATGCAGGAACAGGGGCCTTCATGGTAAAGGACCTGAAAAAATACATATCTCTTGGTACGGATGTTAAGATACTTATGGGACATTCCGCCAACGTCACCGAGGTTTTCAAGGGTTATGTGGCAAGAGTGGATTTTACCTATGATTTCGAGAGCCCGGCCCTGGCAGCAGTGAAGATAACTGCCATGGATATAAAGGGCATCATGATGGCCAACAATTCCTCCAGAAGGCTGAAGGCCAACTATTACTCCGACGCGGTAAAAGAGATACTGGATCAGTCTCCGTATCAGACTTTAAAGAACAACGGCATCATAGACAACATAACAATCTCAGATACCCCGGATAAACCGCCGGGAGGAGCCTCCGGAGGAGAAACTCCCGATATAAGGATCGAGATGGTTGCTGAGAGCGACTATGAGTTCATAGCAAAGACCGCCAAGAAATTCAATTTCGAGTTCTTTGCTGTTGGTGGAAACGTGGCTTTCAGAAAGGCCAAGATGAATACTCAGGTCCTCATGGATATCATCCCCCACCCCTGCGTGCTGGGCTACGAGATAGGCTATGACATCACAGGAGTTGTTGGGGAAGTAAAGGTAAGGACACTGGACATAGGTAAGTCCAAGAAGATTGAAGTAAAAAAGAAGAATACCGGAAAGGTTTCTCTGGGATCCAAGGCAAAACCGCTGATTTCCAGTCAGGCTTACGTGTACATAGACTCCGCCATAGAGAGTCAGAAGGACGCGGAAAACAGGGCGGAATATATTCTGGAGGATATATCCTACAGACTGGGGCATATACACATGGAACTCAAGGGACTTCCGGAGCTGGTACCTGGAAGATTTATCCAGCTGAAGGACTTCGGAGACGGTATTTCCAATAAGTATTACATAACTGATGTAACCCATGAGTACTATCTCAACGGAAACTTCAAAACCACCATTGAAGGCAAGGCAGCAACCCTTTAATGGCTGAAATACGGAGGGGAGAATGCCATTTTTTGATATCGTGGATGATGTTGCCAGACATCAGATGGAAAAGACCACAATGGGCGACAACAGAATAGAGGGAGTTCTGGTCTGCAGCGTGGTAAAGAACTACGACAAGGAGAAGCAGGGCTTTGTCCAGGTAAACATCAACACCAGGGACTACGAGGAGAACAAACTGGTGTGGGCGAGGATGGCACTTCCCTATGGCGGAAACAAGTGGGGGGAGTATTTCATTCCTGAGGTTGGAGACCAGGTGTTAGTGGTGTTTGAACAGGGTAACATCGAGAGGGCCTTTGTTATAGGGGCTGTTCCAAAAAGCAACTCCGGCTTTATGCAGAAGGCCTTTGATGAAAAC
>JAILJR010000088.1 GCA_024694565.1 Butyrivibrio sp.
TCAAATCCCTGTGCTGTTTTACCGCTCTGGCGACTTTTGTTTGCGACTCTTGATACGTTTACCGCAGCGCTCTTTGGTGTATAGGCAGGAACATTGCCTATAATATTGTTTGCACTGCTCATCAAATTCCCCCTTTCATAAAGGAATAAATATTTAGTTTTCCTATAGTCTTACGTTATTTATATCGGAGTATCAGATAATTTCTTAATAGTTATTTTTGAAAAAAAGTTTCATCCCGTCACCTTGGGCGATTTCTTGTCCATTGCATTTGGCTCAAGCATCTGTGTTAGCTTGGCTGCATTTGGCTTCTCCATGGCGGCAAGAATGTCCGAGCGCTGTTCTGTTGTCATCTGTGCAAGAATCTTGGATACAAGCTCAATCTGATTTTCTGTTATCATCTCATCAAAAATAGCAGCTGCGGATTTGGCCTTCATTCCCGAGTAAGTACTGGCAAAAGCAGCTATAGCTGCATCATCTACACCGCCCTGAACTATCTTCTGATAAATTGAGGCAGCAGTATCCGGATCTATCATCTCATAGTACTGTCTGAAAGCTTCAGGGTCAGGAACATTATCACCATACACAACTTCGTTGTAGAACTTTTCTCTCTGTTCGTAAAACTCCTTCTGCTGTCTCTCAAAGGGCTCAAGTCTTGCAACCTCTGCTTCCAGCTTCTCGATCTGGGCAGCATAGGCACTGTTTTGTTCCATCTCCGACTGAAGAGCTTTTTCCAGCCTCTTGATATATGCGTTTGCATCCTCAAGTGTAGTGATCGCTCCGGTCTGCTGAGTTGTTCCATCAGTGACAACATCAGTATCAACCGTGATCTGTGTAACAGCAGGCTTCTTCTCATAGCTTCCCTCGGGAAGGATCAGATTAAGATACGGCACATCCTTTATCAGGGGCGCAAGAACATCAGAGCCAAAGCCCCCCACATCAAGCTTTATGAGTAGTGCCATGATACCCAGCCATATCAGGATTATCAGTAAGGTTATAACAATTGTGGCTGCTCCTCCGGCATTGTCGCCGTAGATCTCCTCGCTCCTCTCAGCAAACTCAGACTCCATCTGCTTCTGGGCTTTTCTCTGTTCCTTCAGATTTTTCCTGTATTCTTTTTTGTCAGCTTTTAGTTTGGCTCTTGCCGCCTTGGGATCTTCAGGGGCCTTCTGCAACTTTGTATCTGCCATTTATGTATCTTCCTTCTGTCTCTGACCGTAGGTGAAGCTGGTCCTCTGATCGTTTTCTTTTGCTTCTTCCTGCTTCTGCTCCTCAAGGAATTCGGCAAATGCCCTGTCCCTTAGAGTTTCCTGCATCTTTCGCTCCTGGATGTTCCTTGTGAGCTTTACTCTCACGCGCTCCAGCCTTGTCTCATATTGCTGCACCACCATTGACTGTTGTCTTATCATGACATCCATCTGTGCAGTTGCATACTGATTGTCCAGAATATCCTGAAGTTTTAAGCTTTCTTCATTCCGAAGCTGCTCTCCCTCTTCAATATATCTGGCTTTTCTGTTTACATATTCATCCAGAATATCAAGCTGTTTGTTAAGTTCAGCCTGTGCCAGCGCAAATTCCATCTTTGTCTGGTTCTCTGTCTGCTGCTTGATATTGAGGACACTCTGCATCCTGTAATTAAATCTTGCCATGCGCTAACTCATCTAAAACCATTCCCCAAGAGCGATCAGGCGAAATAACCCTGACGATCCTCCGGCTTACGGTTCATATCTTCTCATCTGTAAACGTATGTTTTTCTGTTTATATCTGACCATACAGATTTCAATCTATACAGCTAATCGTTAAACATATTTACAAGCTGTGACCGTATTTCTTCAAAAGAAAACTTCTCGTCGGTCTGCTGCATGAGAAAATCATTTACCTTCTCTATCTTTGAAACAGCATAATCTATGTTTCTGTTGGCACCGCTCCTGTATGCACCAATATTTATAAGATCCTCTGCATCATTGTAAGTTGCAAGAACATTTTTCAGCTTGCCTGCTGCTTTCTTGTGCTCGGGATCAGCAATCGCAGACATACATCTTGATATACTTGCAAGCACATCTATTGCCGGATAATGATTCTTCTGTGCAAGCTTTCTGTTAAGCACTATATGCCCGTCAAGAATACCACGGGCAGTGTCTGTTATGGGCTCATTCATGTCATCACCATCCACAAGGACAGTGTAAAGACCTGTTATAGATCCGTTTCTTGATTTGCCGGCTCTCTCAAGGAGCTTTGGCATCTCGGCATATACTGATGGCGGATAACCTCTTGAAACAGGGGGTTCACCGCTTGCAAGACCAATTTCCCTCTGAGCCATGGAAAAACGTGTCAGAGAATCCATCATAAGAAGCACGTCTTTTCCCTTGTCTCTGAAGTACTCGGCTATTGAGGTTGCGGTCTTGGCGGCCTTGAGCCTCTCAAGTGCAGGCTTGTCGGAGGTTGCGCATACAACTATTGATCGCTTCATACCTTCCTCACCCATATCGCGTTCAATGAACTCCCTTACTTCCCTTCCACGCTCTCCTATAAGGGCTATGACATTGATATCGGCCTTGGTATTCCGTGCGAACATACCAAGAAGCGTCGACTTTCCGACACCGGAGCCTGCAAATATACCTATACGCTGTCCCTTGCCTACAGTCAGAAGACCATCAACCGCCTTTACTCCAAGGGAAAGTACCTCAGATATCGGATCTCTTGTCATAGGATCCGGAGGCTGGTTCTCTACAGAATAGGCTACGCCGCCTTCAAGGGCAACACCCTTGCCATAGCTTGTTCCGTCTATCCTTCCAAGCCCGTCAAGTGTATGACCCAAAAGTCCCTCACCCACGTTTACACGAAGCGGCGAGTCTGTGTTTTCCACAATACTCCCGTTTCCTATTCCGCTGGTGTTCTCGTATGGCATAAGCTGAACATGACCATCCTTAAAGCCTACAACCTCTGCCATTGACGGCTTTGTTACACGCTCTGTCAGAGAGTCGTCTTCCTTTTTCTTGGGATAGATAAGGCAGATGTCACCGAGCTTGGCATCAGGACCTGCGGATTCAATAGTAAGCCCGATAACATTAACAACCCTGCCTCTTGTCCTGTAGAAGACTGAGTTCTGCATCTTTTTGTATTTTGATAGATCAACAGAAAATACCAGCATAACAAGCCACCTTCCTAAGGAACTGTATAATAATAATTTCCATTTTGCTTGTCTTTTTGTTCGATTGCACTTCTCAAAAATCAGTTAGATTAACGCTTCTTTCTGTCAAATGACAAAAGCTTTAACTTTCTTGATAGCTCAGACAGCTCCACACCCAGGCTGCAGTCAAAAACTCCGCTGTCGGATTCTATCATGCATTCGTTCTCCTTCAGAAGCGGATCCTCGATTATCTCCATGGTCGTATTGGGAGAAGTGATACATGCTGAAAGTGCCTCCTTTTCATCCATGATGTCATCATAATCGTCGGATGAAACATGCACTATCAGGTCTTTCCCCGGTTCTATCCTGGTGAGTGTAGTTTTGAGAAGATGAAGTATAATTCCCTTATCCTCCCTCAGCTCGATATTGAAAACATGTTCATATATCTGAGTCAGAATATCAACCATCTCAGGCTCAAGCTCATCAACTATCTGCTGATATTCCTTTTCAAGATCGCCTCTCTGGGATTCAATCTCATCCTTTATGGCCTGTGCTTCCATATAGCCCTGCTGGTAACCGGCATCATATCCCTCCTGGCGCCCCTGCTCCCGGGCCTGCGCCTTTATCCCGTCTGCCTGCTGCATCGCCTGCTGAACTATCATGTCAGCCTGTTCCTGGGCCTGCTGCAACTTGAGGTCCATTTCAGCCTGAAGCGCTTCCATATCAAATTGAGGATCAGAAACAGGCTCAAGCATGCTCTGATCCTCAGTCAGCTGTGACAGCTGTTCCATCTGAATTCCGGGAATAAAGTCGTCCTCAGCCTCGCCCTCAGAAAAGCCTTCCTCCTGAGCCATCTGTGCCCTCTGCTTTTTCAGCTCCTGTTCCTGATAGGCCTCTATTCTTTTGTTGGCCAGTTCATTGCTGTCAATGATCCTGGCCTCACTTGCATCAAAATTAATAAAACCTGCTTTAAAAAGATTAGACAATCAGCTCATCACCTCCACCTCTGGAGATTACGATCTCACCGGCATCCTCAAGCTTTCTGATAACATTTACTATCTTCTGCTGAGCCTCCTCAACATCCTTCATACGCACAGGGCCCATGAAATCCATATCCTCTTTGATCATGGCTGCCAGACGCTTTGACAGGTTATTAAAGATAGCATTCTGAACCTGTTCAGTAGCTGACTTA
The DNA here is from genome assembly GCA_024694565.1 of Butyrivibrio sp. Lineage (GTDB taxonomy): Bacteria > Bacillota > Clostridia > Lachnospirales > Lachnospiraceae > Butyrivibrio. Next base: position 4,320 of record JAILJR010000088.1, read on the forward strand.
CATGCAAGAGCAAGGTCTGCGTTCTCAACATCACGCAGCACTCTCTGAATAGCTCTGTCGTCCAGAAGAAGAACGTCCTCGAATACGAACATCTTCTTTCTGATCTCATCAGCAAGCTCGGGCTCTTCGATTTCGAGAGTCTCCATAATATGCTTCTCTGTTGCACGATCTACGGTATTGAGGATTTCTACAACTGCGTCTACGCCGCCGATGATAGTGTAATCCTGATTTACAAGAGATGACAGCTTTGACTCCAGCACCTTTTCTACCTCTTTTATTGTATCCGGACTTGTTCTGTCCATTGCAGCTATACGTTTGGCAACATCTGCCTGTCTGTCCGGAGCAAGTGCAGAGAGAATAAGAGCACTCTGTGCAGGGGACATATATGACAAAATAAGAGCAATCGTCTGAGGATGCTCGTCCTGTATGAAGGTAAGGATCTGGGATGGCTCTGTCTTTCTGATAAACTCGAAAGGCTTAACCTGAAGCGAAGCAGTGAGCTTCGATATAACATCCATGGCCTTATCTTCGCCGAGAGCCTTCTCAAGAAGCTCTTTGGCATAGGTAATACCACCCTCTGCAATGTACTGCTGTGCCAGACATACACCATAGAATTCCTCCAGAACAGCATCCTTGATCTGAGAAGTAACGCTTCTGGTATTGGCAATCTCAAGAGTAAGCTCCTCAATCTCCTCGTCCTTGAGATGTCTGAATATATAGGCCGATTTCTCAGGACCAAGGGCGATCAGAAGAATCGCGGCCTTCTGTGTACCTGTAAATTCAGCAAGCAGGGACTCGTTATCCTGCTGTTGCTGTTGTTGCTGCATATCCATCATAATACCAACTCCCCCATGTAAAGCCTGCCTCAAAAACGCTTGAGGCAGTTTTCACATTTAAATCCATAGTAATTTACAAAACTTTCCCACCGGAATATCAACCATAATCCTCGTTCAGCCAGTTCCTTAGAAGAACTGCGGCTGCTTCAGGATTCTCCTCGACAAACTTTTCAATAAGTCTCTTGGTCTCTGATCCCTCATCCATCTCGATATCTGACAGAACCTCCTCAGGCTGAGACTCAAGAAGCTGCTCCACTGACAGTGGTTCAGGCTGCTCCTCCACTTCCTCTTCCTTCTTCTTGTTGGTCCACATACTGCGGATGATAATGAATGCAAGAAGTCCAAGGATTACGATGATAAGGACAATCTGAAGAATATCCGTGACTGTTATAGCGCCTCCCGCCTTGTCAAAGAACATGTACTCGGTGTAGGCAGCCATGGCTACATTCTCCAATGTAATACCGGTAGCTTTCGCAACTATTTCCTTCATCTCATCAGGTACAGGATTGGGGTCAGGCTGTGTCTTGCTTGCTTTGAACTCCGACCAGGAAAGATTTTCATGGTCTTCCGCCTTGTAATCCTCCTGCTTCATTACAACGTAATTGATCGCTGTCACAGAGATAGAGGACTCATTGTATTTTATTGCACCGGGGACACTGGACCTCGTGGTGATCTTCTCGTTGGGAAGATAATCTCTTGACTCCTCGGTAATGGACGATGATGAATTCTGATTGTCCTGAGTCACATATGTCGTCTCATTGTCCGCGTTCGTATCTGTTCCAGGAATTCCGCTGATACCGCTGACATTCTCAGCGCTGTAGCTGTCCTCATGACTTAGTACGCCCTGGGTCTGATCCTGTGCAGGCGTATACTGATGGTCAACAACCTCCTCGTTTGTAAAATCCATAACAAGATTGCTGGCAACCTCCACATTGTCATAGAGATTGGTGCCAAGAAGTACCTTCTTGACCTCGCTCTTTACAATCTGCTCAGCCTTGGCCTTGAAAGACAGCTGAGTCGATATAAGTACCGATGCATTGTCATCATCTCCTCCGGAGAATAACATGTGCCCGTTTGTATCAAGAATAACTATGTTGTCAGTGTTCTCATTACCCACAGCAACAGCCACTGCCTTGGCCAGGAAAGCTGCATTCTCCTCATCAAATCTTTCATTTTCATCCAGCTCCAGAAGAATCCAGGCTGATGCCTGTTCCTTGTTGCCAATCAGAGTTCCGTCATTGTCCGGGATCTTGAGCTGAACATTCGCGCTCTTTATTGCTGAGAATTTAGCGAGAAAATCCTGTTCAAGTCTGCTCTCAAGATAAAGCACATATTTTTTCTGCTTGTCGGATTCGGTAGTTGAAAAGCTTCCGTTCGTGACATTATCAATACTGTAGGCATATGACTGTATGTCATTTGCACCCAGCAAAAGATTGGCATCTGCCTGATCCTTCTTTAAGATCCGAAACTCCAGACCGTCATCGGACATCTTGTAATTCACAGAGTTGGAATCCAGAAGGTCCTTGATCTCAGAAGCCTCTTTAGTTGAATTGGCAGTTGCCAGAAGAACATACTGAGGTTGATTTAATACAGACACAAGAATGATAATTGTGAGCAGCACAACTGTACTGGCACCAACTATCAGTGTCTTCTGTCTGGCTGTGAACTGATTCCACCAGTCGAGAACACGCTGCCAAATAGCACGTAACCTTTCAGGCATATTATTCTCCCTCCCCAAAGAAAACTATAAACCAAAATTATGCCGCTTAATGCGGACTTTAGATCTGCATCTGCGTAAGCTCACGATATGCACTCATAGCCCGGTCCCTTATGGCAACCGTGTACTGAAGTGCCATCTGCGCCTTCTGAAGTGCTATTGAGAGATCATGCGTGCTGTCAGTCTGTCCCAGAGCCCATCTGATCTCCTCATTCTCCGCATCGGAAAGATACGCATTTGTAGTATTGATATTGTCAATCGCAGCTGAAAATATTGTCTTGAAGGATTCATCATTCCCCGTGGTGTCACCGCCAAGAACATTGTATACTTTGCTGTTTGTCTTCTCCGCTCTTCTAATAACATCGGAAGACACATTGCGGAGCTGTGAAATATCAACAGAAGCCATAACCTAACCTCCCTTAACACATCAGATAAAGTCAAAATTCTAATTAACTCTGCCCCAGTTCCAATCCCCTTGTCGCCAGATTCTTGCTGGCGTTGAAAGCTGTTGCATTGGCCTCATAGGATCTGCTGGCATCTATGAGGTTGGTCATCTCCGTCACAGTGTTGACATTGGGATATGTAACATATCCATTTGCATCAGCGTCGGGATGAGACGGATCATATACCACATTCATCTGTGTCCAGGTGTCATCCTGTACCCTTGTGACCTTTACTCCCTTACCTGAAAAATTATCAAGACGATCATTGAGTATTCTTGAAAAAGGTGTCTGTCCGCCCTTCTCTGCAAAGGTCACGACCTTTCTCACATAAGGAGTACCATCAGCCGTTCTTGTCGTATTGGTATTGGCAATATTCTCAGATATGATGTCCATTCTGAAGCGCTGAGCTGTCATACCTGAAGAATTAATATTAAATGAATCGAATATACTCATCTTTTGCCTCCTTCCTTATTATGATGACTTGGTGACTGCAGCAATGTTTGCAAACTCTGATTTAAGTCCTGCCATAAGCCCCTGGTACTTAATCTGATTGGCTGCAAGGGTCACATTTTCGGTATCGATATCTACATTGTTGTGATCTGTTCTGTACGAAAATCCGGAATAGTCATTAACAATTCGTCCTTCAAGCTCAACTCCTCGAAGTCCTGCAACCTTGGAATCCATGGATTTGTATTTTGAATTTCCAAGTGCCCGTTCCAGCTCATCCTCAAAGTTGACATCCTGCCTCTTGTAACCGGGGGTATCGGCATTGGCAATGTTGTTGGCAATTACCTCATTTCTTACCCAGGATGCATCGGCAGCCCTGTCAAGAACATTTATATAGTCAAAGACATTGCTGTTAAACATAATGACCTCCCTTTTTCTGCTAAAAATGCATATAATTATTGCATCATATTAATAATAAAGACTTTTTGTGCAAAATACAAGCAAAACATACTTTATGTTGTGCCATTTCTTTAACTTTAGCACAAAATGTATGGAAATTTTGCCAATTGAAAATCAAATAAAACAAAAGGGACCTATCATTATTATGATAAATCCCTTCATCATCATCCGTCCATGTCGTTGAAATTATAAGGAACTGTTGAAATTTCTTCCTGTCAGTACCTCAGGAACTGTTTAAAAACAAATTTTCAGACAGTACCTTTTACAATATTCATCGGCAAATTACAGCTCCTGCTTTAGCTTTTTAATCTCGCCAAAGACCACATCATTCGTGACCTTAATGTATGTTCCCTTCATGCCGGAGGATCTCGATTCGATTACTCCTGCGCTCTCGAACTTCCTTAGGGCATTTACGATCACGCTTCTTGTGATTCCGACTCTGTCAGCAATCTTGCTTGCTACCAGTACCCCTTCCATGCCGCCAAGCTCATCAAAGATATGTATGATAGCCTGCATCTCTGAAAACGAAAGAGTACTTATTGCCGACCTTACAACTGCAAGCTTCCGGCTCTCTTCTGCATTCTCCTCATTGACAGCCCGCAGCATCTCAAGTCCCACAACAGTTGTTCCATATTCGCACAGGATTATGTCATCGATATCGTAAGGCTTTTCTGTCTTGTAGATGAAAAGAGTTCCCAGTCTCTCTCCGGCTATTTCTATGGGAGTTATGATAGCCTGAAACTTTGAGAAATCTATGCCCTCAAATCCAAGGGTCTCAAGATTGACATTTTCCTTGGTGGAAAGAATCGTAAGGAGTCTTTCATTTAACATCGGGTCTATAAAGGATCCTACGCTGTCAACCAATAGGTCGCTTAAGGATTCAACATTGGCACTTTCCCCAATGCCAAGAACCTTTCCTTTTCTGCTGATCACCAGCATATTGGATGCAAGAATGTCGCACAGAACCCTGCAAATGTCATTAAAGACAACCTTCCCAGAATTATTGTTGTGCAAAAGCTTGCCGATCTTGCGTGTCTTATCCAGTAGTTGAACACTACTCATCAATAATCTCCTTTTAACAGGTACTGCTTTTAAGTTATTTACGAAATACCGTAAAAAATCTCACTGCGCTATTTGTATAATAACATAAAAAAAAAGGCGCTTCAAATAATAAAGCGCCTACAATTATTAAAATAAGGTAAAGTTATCTGAAAAAACAATAAATTGCAATATTTTAGTTTTTCTCTTTGTCCTCAACATAACCACATTCAGGATTTCCGCATGCCAGCTTGTTGCTCTTTGCGTACATTACACCGCCGCACTTGGGACACTTCTTTGATACGGGTCTCTGCCATGACATATAGTCACAGGTAGGATTATCGATACATCCGTAGAATATCCTGCCCTTCTTGGTTCTCTTCAAAACAATGTCTTTACCGCACTTAGGACAGGGAACACCGATTTTCTCAAAATACGGTTTGGTGTTCTTGCACTCCGGAAATCCGGGACAGGCAAGAAACTTTCCGTGAGGACCATATTTGATCACGAGATTTCTTCCGCAGAGCTCGCAGATCTCATCTGTGACCTCATCCTGTACCTGAACCTTTTCAAGCTCTTTTTCAGCGGCCTTTACAGCTTCCTCAAGGTCGGGATAAAAATTCTCGATTACTGTCTTCCACTTGACCTCGCCCTCAGCGATACCATCAAGCAGCGCTTCCATGTTGGATGTGAAGTTGACATCAACTATCTGAGGAAATGCCTCCATCATCATCTTGTTGACTGCCTGACCAAGCTCAGTGATAAAGAGTGCCTTGTTTTCCTTTGTAATATAGTGCCTTGCCATGATTGTCGAAATGGTTGGCGCATAAGTACTGGGTCTTCCAATGCCAAGTGCCTCGAGGTCATGTACAAGAGAAGCCTCTGTGTAGTGAGGCGCAGGCTGTGTAAAATGCTGCGAAGCTTCAAAAGATTCAAAATTAAGCTTTGTATCAGTATCAAGATTTTTCATGAGAACATTCTTCTCAATCTGGTCCTCATCATCTGTATAAACATTTAAAAATCCATCAAATACGGTTTTGGATGCTGCAACTGTAAATCTGTGTTCACCGGCATCAATCTTTACAGAGGTTGTCTCATATTTGGCAGCAGCCATCCGACTCGCCATAAATCTCCTCCAGATCAGCTGATAAAGTCTGAACTGATCTCTCGAAAGGAAATCCTTTACCTTAACAGGCGTATGATCGATATACGTGGGACGGATTGCCTCGTGTGCATCCTGTATCTTTCCCTCGCTCTTTTTTGCACCGCCACCCTCGGCGAGATACTCCTTACCAAAATTAACTAGTATATAGTCTGCAGCAGCTGCTACAGCTTCATCCGAAACTCTGGTCGAATCTGTTCTTAAGTATGTGATAAGACCAACTGTACCTTCCTTGCCAAGCTCAATTCCCTCATAGAGCTGCTGGGCAACTCTCATGGTCTTCTGAGTTGAGAAGTTCAGAGCCTTTGAAGCCTCCTGCTGAAGTGTCGAGGTTGTAAAAGGAAGCGGTGCCTTTTTGGTCCTTACACCCTTTTTGACGTCAGAAACAACAAAACTTGCGCCTTCAAGCTCCTTGCAGATATCATCCAGCTCTTTCTTGTTAGAGATCTCTGCCTTTTCACTTCCCCTGCCATAGTAATGGGCTACAAGAGGTTTCTTTTCTCCTTCGGCCTGAAGATTGACATCCAGTGTCCAGTACTCGGTCGGGATGAAGGAGTCTATCTCCTCCTCTCTGTCAGCGATTATACGAAGAGCGACTGACTGAACTCTTCCTGCGCTGAGTCCGCGCTTTATCTTGGACCACAGTATAGGTGAAATCTGATACCCCACAAGTCTGTCAAGCACTCGTCTTGCCTGCTGTGCATCAACAAGATTCATGTCTATGTCTCTTGGATGCTTCATGGCCTCTTTGACTGCATTCTTAGTTATCTCATTGAAGGTGACTCTTGAAACCTTGGCATCTGCCTCATCCAGCTTCAGCGCTGAACACAGATGCCAGCTTATTGCCTCTCCCTCGCGGTCAGGGTCGGTTGCGAGATAATCCTTGTCAGCTTTTTTGACCTGCTTGCGAAGCTCGGCCAGCACATCTCCCTTTCCTCTGATTGTAATGTATTTCGGGTCGTAGTCATGTTCAATATCAATTCCCATGGTGCTTCTGGGGAGGTCGCGAACGTGTCCGTTGCTTGCCGCAACCTCATAGCCTGCACTCAAAAATTTCTTGATAGCCTTCACCTTTGTAGGTGACTCAACTATCAGAAGTGAGTTTTTCTTTGTAGTAGATTCTTTCTTAGTTGCCATTATTTCCTAAACAGTATGCCCCTTTATATAATGTAGGCTTGTACTTGACACAAGCACTCATTTCTTATTTATAAACACTTTAAAAGATTAAGTCAAGTGTTCGTTTTCAGGAGTTATTACAATTCAGTTGCCCTACATTACTTCTTAAGCCATGCTGTCTCTTCACTTGTCTTTTTTACGAAAGGACGCATAATTGCCTGTACTGCGCCGTTGGGGAGGATGTACATGAGTTTTTCCTCGGCTCTTCTCATTGTGGAGCAGTTTGGATTGTCTCTTGTGAGCTTGATTGCGTCAAATTCACATCGGGTTGTGCAAAGCCCGCAGCCTACGCACTTGTTGGGATCCACGATTGATGCTCCGCATCCAAGGCACCTTGAGGTTTCCTTCTTGACCTGTTCCTCCGTAAAAATGCTTTTAGTATCACGGAA
>JAILJR010000110.1 GCA_024694565.1 Butyrivibrio sp.
TAGCAGCCTCTATCTGCAGACATGAAACTGCAGTCGTAAAAACCGGATTCACTTCTTCCTGAATTGCAGCAATATCAATATTCTTCTCATTCATTTCCAAATCCCTTCTTTTGAGTATCTTGCTTTCTGGTTAATTTGCGCAGACCGCCTCCAATTACAACATATCATCAATGGATGCCACAAATTGTTTGTTGTAGTATTATACCATGTCACCACCATGTAAAAAAGCCACGACAAGCATATTACTGCTCACCGGGACGGTCACGCGAACGTCATACTTGAATATTCCGATTCCAGCTCAGCCGCTCATCCAAACCGGACAAATCCTGGATAAAGCGGATCGCGTTGTTGTATATTCGCACATCCATCATTCAGACTCCCAGTAGATACAAATGAACTTCCACATAAGCGGGGTATCGGCTGCAAAGAATACGGAAACTGGGCTACGGATCTACGTGATATTTCCTTTGCTTCTCTATCTGCTCGGTAAGTTGGATGTTTCTTCCGTTCCAGAATACCAGGGGTTCATCAGCCAGCGGCTTTGAAAAAATTAGGGTTTTATACTGCAAACAGGCTGGATCCTCCAAATTCAGATAAGGCTCACAGATATAACCGTTGGCATGATAAAATGCGATTGCCGCATCATTGTTCAGTTCATCTGTATAGAGCCGTGCAAACCGATACTCTCGGGAAACTGCCATATCCTTGAACCACTTTAAGGCGGCAGAGCCAAGATGCCTTCTGCGAAAGCCTTCTCTGATGCCAAACCATCCAAGCCAGGCACTGTCGGGATCCTCCGGGATGCAGTAGAGCCCGATGATACCTGCACAGTCATCGCCTACATATATCAGAAAATACTCATAATTTGAGAAAGCTGCAAGGGATTCTTCATAATTCGCCCTGGCGCTTTCTCCGGGGAAGAGTTCCCCCTGTATCGAAACGGCGAAATCTATATTGTATTCAGTAATCCTCTCCATATGCACGGTACAATACCTCCGCAAATAGCCAATTTCTCTCCCTGACGACAAGTCTTCCTTTGCCATTACGCTAACATGCCCGGTCCGCTTCTCATGCATCAGCTGCAACCAAAGCATTGATGTTTTTCGAGATTATATTTTTCTTTAAGATCATCAGGTCTGTTCATTGTATTTACCTCTTGATGATGTTCATCCCTGAGAACCACAGGGAATCCAGATTTCAGAAAACAATCTTCAGCTCCAGAATTTCACATTCTTTTGCAACGCCATCAAACCAGGCTTCATATTCTTCGGGGCTCCTTCTTTGTAATTGCAGCCATTGATATAGCGCAATCACAACTTCATCTAAATCTGATAACTGTTCCATAATAAAATCCAGGTACTCTTTTGTCGAAGCCATGCTGCCCCTCTTATCCGTTTACAAGTTTCAGGAACTTCTTATCATTAAACATATGCATTTTCAGCCTTTTAGCTGTTTATGTGTAAGCTTAAAATACTAAAAATTCCAGTCCTTCATTAAAAAGAGTTATAAGCTGCAAATACATAAACAAATTCTCGATCAGATTTCCTGACACGCAGCATGATAGATCTGATATAGTCCGATGCGGCTTTTCGCTCCTGTCTTTTGATATATTGACGAAATATGCCGACTCAAAACGCGTCGAGAGATATACATACTGTCTGCAATTGTCTGCAGATCATCTTCCGTAAAAAGAAGTTTCTGCAGTACTTCTGCCTCTCTTGATGTGAGACTGTATTGTCTGCACAATTCATTAAACAAATCTGTGAAACTTATCTTGATCTCTTTAATCTCTTTTATCTCATTTAGTTCTTTTATCTTTTGTGCGTCATCCTGTGCAGACGAAGTCAGTGTGAACTCGCCACTGACTACCATAGCAACGATCATTCCGATCAGCAATATGATATCGATTACGATAATGGTCGGCACAGACAACGCTGCTATATGCAGAACATACACCATAATGCCGGTCAATCCGTCAAGAACACGTCCCATGCCGGCCCACAGCTGCGGCCATCCCGTAGACGGAGCAAGTCGACAGAAAACCATATTATAATAGGATATCGTCACTCCTACATTAATATAAAACAGACACATACAGAGCAGATACTTACCCGAATCTGCAAGCAGGATCGGGGTCAGTACAGATACCAGCATGGCACAGAGAGAAAAAAGCGGTAGATATTTTCCATTCTTCAGGTCACCCAAAAACCCCATTATCAGATAAGTGATGATCATATACAACCGCGGCCATTCATATGGGTTGAGTGCCTCAAAATCAGACTGAACAGCCATAATCTCCAGCTTGCTGTCATAATACTGACACAGCATGAGCATGGACACCGTAATCACAACGGCACAGACAAGAGAAATGTGCAAGGGTCTGCCGGAAATGTTGTCTCCTTCCTCTTGCTTATGGATCCCCGGCCCGCCAGGCAGCTGCCAGTCCCACGGCAGCCTATTAATAAGCCAGACCAAGACCAATAGACCTGCCACGAGAATAGTAAGCAGAACTACAGGAAAGTCGGTCATCATCTGCAGGGCAAACTGCAGCATTATTGCTGCAGCACCTCCGGCACCCATAACACGGCCCAAACAGCCACTGTCTGCCAGATATCTGGACATACAGTAATATGTCATCCCGCCTATGATACCCAGACAGAGCATCGTCAGAGGTGCTATGAACCTGTACACCTTTGCTGTGCGGAGAAAAACCAGCAGAATAGTGCCTGTTATGTACAGCAATGCAGCAGCCACCATCATAGCCTTATATGCCTTTGGATTTCGTGTGATCCATCTGCTGGCAGCAAATACAACAAAGCCCAAAGCACAGAATACCATATCAATATAGTAGTATCTCACTTGCCTGGACACCAGGATCCGTCCCTCTGCCCGGCCTTATCCGTTATATCCGGTCACCTGGTTATCGCCGCTCTTTTTCTGTCCGTAGGTCTTATAATGTTCAAGTGCCACGTCCATCTCTTCTTTTGTCAGTACATTCATTTTGGCGGCACTCATACAGCGCCATTGAACCTCTGCACACCATTCCATGGTCAGTGCCAGTCCATAGGCATTTTTTAAGGTTGCGCCGCTGGCGCACATTCCGTGGTTGGCAAGGATCACGCCGCGGCTCCCGTTCTTTAAGGCTTCAGCAGTTGCTGCTGCCAGTTCCGGGGTTCCGAATGTGTAGTATGGTACCAGAGGCAGTTCATTTGTGCCAGCCTCTGCGATAGCATAATGAACGCTGCGAAGAGGCTCCCCCATACATGAAAGTGTCGTACAATACATGGAATGAGCATGAACAACAGCCTTTGCACCGATGCCTGCGAGATAAAATGCACTGTGCAGCGCAAATTCACTGGAAGGTTTTCTGTCCCCTTCTACAATATTGCCATGAAGGTCCATGATCACAACATCTTCCAAAGCTGTATCAGCATAAGGGATTCCGGACGGGCTGATGGCCATATAGCCGAGTTCCGGGTCATATACACTGATGTTGCCGGCTGTCCCGACTGTCAGCCGATCAGCTATCAGCCGATTGCCATATGCTACGATTTCTTCTCTGGCCGTTTTCATCAACATAGCTGTTCCTCCTTATTTCACAATGCCCTTTTGAAGGATGATGTTCGCATTCACCCACACCCATGCGGTGCGGTGGCTCCTATGGACGTGGTACTCTGCTAATAATCATCGATCTGTAAGCATAACAATGTCCGCCCGGGCTCTTCCAATCTGTTTTTCTTCCAGAATACAAACTTTTCCAAACTTCTCTTCCAGATAATCAAAAAGCGGTTCCCGTATATCAGAATCATGCAGAATTGTTTTATCCATTTTTCATCCTCCAGATGCTGTCTGATCTATGCACAGTATACCATGAATAAAGACCAAAAGAAAAAAGGATGCAGCCGCCTGCATCCTTTTTTACATCATTCTTCTACCTGCATCTCTCCAATTTTTCCCATATTCTTCTTAATCTTCTTCCATGCTGTTTTACAGTTTTTCTTCGGAAATCTTTCACCGAAGGTATTTTACCAGCCCCCATCAAACATGTTCGCGGATAATGCTGATGTTGAAAACTCATACCATCCTCTTTCCCTATATCACATGAAACCCATTTGTTATATGATATCAAAGTATCGTATTGTTATATTACAATTCAATTGTGTTTCAATGATTATCGTAAAGGAAGACATTAAAAACCAATTAACACTGCTAAGGTGCATTGGCTTCTCTGGCTGACTCAGGTACTTTTGCCTGAACCGCCAACCTGTCCATCTCTGGTATGGATTTCAGTATCTCCCTGATAAAGCATCGTGCACCGATGTTATACGCGTCACAATTATTCAAAAAATAGCCATAAAAGTTGGATGCTCGTATAAGATAGCAGGTGAGCAAAAAACCCCACAAAAATGGTAAATAGAGGATGATTGATATGAAAAAAAGGATATTGGCTTTGCTGATGACTTGTACGATCTTTTCGGCGGCGGACTTTGTGCCAGCCCAAAGTAAGGAGAAGATTTCAGATCACAGGCTTGTGAAAACTGCTGCTAAATATAATATAGATTATGAGACTGGGGAATGGTGTAAAGCGAATGTTTATGAGTACACCTACGAAAACGGGTAGCCAGTCGAGATAAAGGAAATCGATCCGGACGGGGAAGTTATGTCTGTGAATACCTTTGAGTATACGTTTGAGAATGATGTTCCGATGACAAGAAAGGACTACTTAGACAAAGAGCTGATAAACATCGTTGAGTATGATCAAGGCAGACATTACCATGAGAAAAAGATATACACGGTCGGGTCAAAGGAGCTAGACGCTGGAAATAATTATTACGCATATTCCAACCAGGATGAGTATATGACCCTATTTCTAACTGAAACTTTTGAATATGATGAGGACGGAATAATTGATGCTACGAAAGAAGAGGTTGATTCCATACTGGTAGCAACGAAGAACGGTCTTCTGGAGAAGACCGTGAACACTGGGATGTATGCGAATTGGGGCATAGAAGAGAAGAAAGAATGGATGCGGTTCAACGGTACCTACACAATCAATTATGACGAAAACGGGATCGTGACAGATACTTCTGTTATATACCGGGATGGAAAATCTGGTCCGCAGTATCAGGTTGAGAAAACCATAGAAAACGGACTGATTACTGAGATAGTCCTGGAAGATTGCATGAATGATAAGAAAGAATGGACGCCTGATAGAAAAATCATCTTTGAGTACACCGACACATCGATCAGTGAGAGCAGATATGCATGGATGATGAATGCTTTTGCAATGGAATATAATGCCGGTTATATATATAACTGGTATTAAATACTGCGTCTCACTGATCTGATGAAAGCTTTCTTCATGTAAGGATTTTGTGAATGGCAGGAAGCTCCTGAGTGCCACGATCAATACAGGGGATATCAGAAAAATCAGGATCGAGTTGTAGGGAACAGAGAGGATATTCAGATAAACTCCCAAATATATAGACATCTTTTCTCTGGCCAATAAATATAAAACACAAATACCCCCGCTGCAATAATCAGTTGCCGCAGGGGTATTTTACAGCTAGTGCTGCACTTTTTTGATGTTTTAGCCAATATTCAACCGTTTAAATCCTTTCTTCTCAAGGAATTCATTTGCCTTATCAATACCGTCCATCCACATAACACGGAGAATATACTTTAATGCCCTATGTCTGGGGATCTTATCGCTTAGTTGCTTTCCAGCCCTGTCAAAAAGCAGATCACTGATCCAGTCCGGAAGCTGCAACATAAGGGATACTGCCACCACAAAGTCAATACTGATATTCTCATCAGGGCTTAACAACCACCGCTTTAATGATGATAAGGATGTATGGAGCATGTCGACCATATCATTTTTATCAATTTTATTCTTAATTCTCAATTGTTCAAAAGCCTCTTTGAATGT
>JAILJR010000020.1 GCA_024694565.1 Butyrivibrio sp.
TATCAACTCTTGCAGACAGGCTTGATGAATATCAGTCTCTGACATGGCTGATGGATTACTGGAAGGATAATGCCAAAGAACTTGTGACAGATGATTATCAGTTTGTTGAGAACGGCGATATGAAGGATGTCATGAAGAAATTATCCAGGGATCAGGCTTCAGATGTGACAGAAGAGGATATCGGGGCATTGACGGAGGATGAAAAAAAGACCTTCGCTGTGGGTTGCTACAATGAAATACAGAAGATATTTGACATGTATTCGGACGAGGAGGAGAGCCTAGGAGTAATCCTTACACTTTATGGGGAAGACGAGGAGCCAACGGCTCTTATAACGAATTATTCCCAGGATGGTATATTCCTTGGAGTAACTGCTGATGTTAAAGAGGTGCAGCAGACTATTGAAAATACCGACCTCGCAAGAGAGGCTGAAGTATGGAAGTGGGCTTTTTCTACGCCCAGTAAAGCTATGATATTTGGTACAAGTTATGCTCTTACCGGTTATAAAGGATCAAAGACTGCAGAAATTCTTGGCGTTTTTTCTGCTGATCTTGTGTACGATGGAATGCAGTACACGGGGCGTATCAGAAATGACGTAATATTCATGATGATAACCATATTTATTCTGCTCCTTCTGTTCTTGTACTATATCGTGCCAAGGCCTCTGGCCAGGGTCAAAAAATGCGTTACTGAATATGCGGAAAACAAGGACACTGAGGCGCTCACAAAAGAGCTGTCAGGTATACGCTCGAGAAATGAGATAGGAGCACTTGCTGACGAGTTTTCTGCCATGGCTATTGAGATGGAACGGTACACTCATGAAATGGAGACCCTTGCAGCGGAAAAAGAGAGAGTGGAAACTGAGCTCAATGTGGCCCAGAACATACAGATGCAGATGCTTCCGCATCAGTTTCCAGAGGGCAAAGATTTCTCACTTTATGCTTCCATGGAACCCGCCAAGGAGGTTGGCGGAGATTTCTATGACTGCTATATGATAGATAGCGATCACCTTGCACTTACAATCGCTGATGTTTCAGGAAAGGGAGTTCCTGCAGCTCTATTCATGTCAGTATCCAAGACAATGCTCAAGAACAGGACTCTGGTTGGCGGTAAACCCTCTGAGATACTTGCAGATGTCAACAACTGGCTCTGCGAGGGAAATGACAGTTGTATGTTTGTTACGGTATGGCATGGTATTCTCACAGTTTCTACAGGGGAACTTATCTGCGCCAACGCCGGCCATGAAAATCCCGGCATTCGTACCGGTGATGGTGATTTCCGCCTGATAAGAACCGAGCATGGAATGATGCTGGGCGTTATGCCGGAGCTGACGTTTACTGATGAGCACTACAAGCTCAATCCCGGAGATGCACTCTTTGTTTACACCGATGGCGTTCCGGAGGCTAACACCACAGATGAATCCATGTTCGGAGAGGATAAGCTTGAGTCGGTACTTCAGAATGTCATGAAAGAAGATACACCACAGGATGTAATGAAGAAGGTCAGGGGCGCTCTTAGTGTCTTTGTGGGTGAGGCGCCACAGTATGATGATCTGACTATGCTGTGCCTGGTAATGAATCCGACTGACAAAAAAGAATAAAACTTTTAGGTTGGTTTTAGGTTAGAGTAATATCATGTATTCATACGGAACAGAAATGTTCAAACCCCCACACATAATTTTCATAACACCTTGCTGCCCGTGAAAACGGGCAGCAACTCCCAAAGCTAAACAGCTGTGAGAACAGCTTCCCTATATCCGATAAGGAGGACCCGGTCCTGTGCCATATTGTTCACAGGATATCCGGGTATAGCCTTGATTTGTTAAAAGATTATGTTAGATATTTATTTGCATCCCTGTCTTTCCACGCTCTTATGCCGACAACCAGTTTGTCTTCGCTGCCATCCTTAAATAATGCGGTCCTAAGCGTGACCGGCTGGGGTATATCATTGATCATAAGACGGTAGTTGATGTTAAAGCTGCTATGTGACCGGATTTCGGCTAATACATTCTCTCTGAAAAAAGTTTCCTTGAAATGTTTTTTGTCAGGGTCATAGAGATATTCGTCTGCATCAATCATGGCCTGAGCGAAGAAATCATTTCCTTCTTTAGCCGCGCCAAGGCTGTCAAAATCTTCCGAGGAGCTGTATTCTACATAGTAACCTGTTTTGGGATCAACAGTAAACAGACTTAGATATCCATCAGAAAGCGCCATGATTCTGGTGAATGTCTCTTTTTGTTTTTGTAATTCTTCATAACGCATTTTTTCTTTCATGTGAGCATCAATATTGCTGATGCCCATAATTATGCGGTTTCCTCCGTACATCCTGGTAACCTTCATATTGACATACATGGGTGTTCCGGAATCTATAAGGCGGTATGTCAATGTAAATACTCCCTGACTGTCCAGATCCTGAATAACTCTGTCCCTGGTGAATACTGCAAGGAATTGTTCCCTGTCTTCCTCATAAATTCGGGACATTGCATCGCGCTTGGCTGATTCGAAGAAATCCTCACCGTGCCTTTCGATCGAAAGCTCTTCACCGCCCATCTGAGAGGAATACTCTGTATATGTATTTTTGTCCAGATCGATTACAAAAATATCATAGTAGTCAGCCGCGAGGGCTCTTGCTATGTCAGCATAGGTCGTGTTTGCATCAGGTTTTTTGACGGAGAGTATGGCAACAGCAATCGCAACATTTCCTGTTACAGGATTGATATTGATTCTTCTTATAAAAGAGTGAACTATGCAGCCGTCACGCATTTTTTCGTCAAAAAACGCAGGGATTCCCGTTTCGTAGCATTGGTTTATTACTCTTAAGAACCCATCTCCATATCTGCTGTTGTAGTTCTCACCTATAATATCGCCACCGGCAATGTCGACATGTAAGTGCTGTTTTACAAAGTCCTGATAGGAATGATTGCTCCGCAGATACTTCATTTTTTGATCAGTAATTTCAAGTATGGCGATTGGAATCACGCTATATATATTGCTAAAAGCGTTTTCTTCACCGGAAGAAATCACGCCAAGATCAAACAGGTTTACACGGCTTATGCTTTCATAGTATTCAGATTCATTGGGGTTCTCAATTTCAAACAGAGAATTGCTGTTGTATAGGTCTTTAAGAGATTCAAAAGCTACCGGCTTACTGAAGTAAAAACCCTGAAGCTTGGAACAGCCGATTTCACGCAGGAACTGAACCTGTTCCCTGGTCTCAACACCTTCGCAGACTGTGTCCAGACCAAGAGAAGTTGCCATGCGCATGAGCTC
Source organism: Butyrivibrio sp. (assembly GCA_024694565.1). Taxonomy (GTDB): domain Bacteria; phylum Bacillota; class Clostridia; order Lachnospirales; family Lachnospiraceae; genus Butyrivibrio. The sequence continues at coordinate 3,268 of JAILJR010000020.1, forward strand.
TGTAAGAAGGATTTTGCCTTTTTCGCCTTCATTAAGCCTTCTCATGAAGCTCATATCAAACTTGATCAGATCAAACTTTATGCTCTGCAATATATTAAGGGATGAGTAGCCGCTTCCGAAGTCATCCATCCATACAGGGAAACCCAGTTCCTGGAATCTTTCAATCTGTTCTTTGATAAATTCGAAATCACTGCCAATAATGCTTTCCGTTATCTCTATCGTGATTCTGTCACGGTTTATGCCGGCATTGTCGACGCGCTGCCTGATCTCCTCAACTATGTCACAGGCATCAAAGTCAGACCTGGAGAGGTTGATTGAATGGGGGAGTAACCTGAACCCGTCAGCTTTTAGTATTTTCAGTGAATCCAGGATCTGATCAAGCATGTATAAATCGAGTTTGTAAATCAGACCGGCATTTTCCAGCGCAGGAATAAAGCTTGCCGGAGATAGGAATCCATATTCCGGATCTATCCATCTTGCAAGTGCTTCTACGTCACAGGCCTGCTCATTTACTGTACGGATAATGGGCTGTAGATAAAGCTTTATCCACTTTTCTGAGATCGCTCTGTCGATATTCTCTATAATGTGTTGTTTTCTGGCGGCATCGTCGCTGACGTCCTGACTGTAATAATTTACTGCTGTCTCATATTTACCGCTCAGTGCAGAACACGCAAGTTTCGCCCTGTCGCAGGCAACGCTGACAGGCACGCTTTCCTCCTGTCCGACATAGATACCTATATGAAGTGGGAGAGTTTTCCCATCATTTATCACAGGTCTTTTGCTTAAAAGTTGTTGCAGTTTTTCTTCAAGTCCGTCAAACCCTGTATGAACTGCAAATTGATCTGCACTGATTCTGCAGCTATGGGTATTGCCAAATATATCTGACAGTAATTTTGCGAAGGCTTGAAGAAATTTGTCGCCTTCGGTAAAACCATGCTTGGTGTTAAAATACTTCATACCGACAAAATTCATATATAACAGGGTGTGGTTTTTTCCGTTTTTCCTGCTATTGGTATTGCCGGCTTCAGCAAGGTCAAAGAAGTAGGTCATACTGGGAAGACCGGTCAACTGATCATAGCGATTTGTGCTCATGGCACTATTATCATGCAGAGCATTGCTAAGAGCCTGATTCAGCCTTATTCCCTGTATATCTTCGCCTTCTATATACATACCTTCATCGGTATACCATATTTGGGCAAGACGAACACCGGTATCAGTATAAAAATGTTTTCCATAGGCATGAATGATCCGGTAAGCTGATGTGCCGGGCAGCTTGGATCGATAAATAACCTCATATTTATCACCATCTGCAATAAAACGATACACTGCATTCGCTATACGAGCCACATCATCTGGGTGTGTGAACCTGTACATGTCGTTTTCAATATCGTAGTAAGCCCTGTCCCTGTCATCATAACAGTAAAGCTGACATAATCCATCTGTAATAACAACGGGAACGATCCTTTTGTCAACAAACTGAAAAATGGCAAGAGGTACAGCCAGCCGTTCATATAATTCCTGAGTATGTTTTTCAAAGGAGTATTTCTCTATGTAAGTCATGACCGGTTCTCCTGAGGTAAATGAGTCTTTCACGCCATAATAATAGGTTTGTAATTGATTTATGAGGAGAATCCTGCACCTGTTGCACTGCTTCATACAAACAAACATGTAGCTCTTGGAACAGAAGAGACTAATGGTCATATCTGGGCTGAATATTTTGGCATAAAAAATCCCCCTTTAAGAGACTTTGGATATTTCCGTTGTCTACTTAAGGGGAATCATATCAGAACTTGCACACTTTTTTCATTGGCTTATTTTACAAATACAGAAGGTTCATCTGAATCATATGCACTGTCTGTCCATTCAAGCTTGCCTTCATCATTGAGGTGAAGAACACCGTGAACGCTCTTTTCTTCGGTTACGGTTTCGTTGCCGCTTTCATCGAAGGTGATCATCTGATATGAACCATCTTCGTAGGTAAGATCACCTGATTCAGAGTCATATAATGCTGTGAAGCGCCATGCTGCCATCTCAGCTGCACTGCTTCCCCAGTTGACTTCAATGTAGTATTTGCCATCCCCCATGGGGCCGATCTCCATTGAGCCTCTGCCGGCAATCTCTTCATACCAGCTTCCCTCGTACTTATCAATCCCTTCATCGAGAACTACGTCTACTTCGCCTTCAGGCTGAGCTTCCTCGGTTTTTTCTTCTGAAGCTTCTTCTTCAACAGGTGTTTCCTCTTTAACAGGTGCTTCCTCTGTGGTCTCGATGTTTTCAACTTCGACACCGGAAGGAGCTGAACCTTCTTCGCTGCTTCCGCATCCGGCAAGCATAGCAAGTACTGCTGCAGATGCCAATAGGGCTACAATTTTCTTTTTCATAATTTTCCTCCTTTAAAAAACATCCTTACTATACTACACCTTAAATGGGCTTTGGGGAATGAAATTTAAGAAAAAATTATTTTTCTATTTTACAGGGTGGAACGCAACAGACAGTTGCGTGTGTTTTTTTTATTTTCATAATACAATTAGATTAAGGAGGTGCGATATTATGAGTACAAAAGAAATACTGTTAGAGCTTAGAACACAAAAAGGCCTTTCACAGGATGAGCTGGCTGAAAAGGTTTTT
>JAILJR010000066.1 GCA_024694565.1 Butyrivibrio sp.
CCTATTCGGATCAAGTGAATATGGAGTCTTTAAATCATTCATATCCATTTTGTTCATATCCATGTTAAATACCCTCTTCTTTCTTAAAATATATTGTCATGTAGCAGCTATCTCTTTTATCAGAAATTCATTCCCCCGCAAAAGATAGGTTCTCGAACTGCCGCAGTTCGGGCAGGTTTTACCATATCTGACCGTTTCATATTCACTTCCACACTCCTCACAATATGTAACGGCAGGAAGCGATTCGATCACAAGCTCAGCTCCCTTCATCAGCTCGGTTCTGTCGGCAGCCCATTTCCATGCATCTGTCAGAAGATCCGGAACTACGCCGGATACCTCTCCCAGCTGCAGGGTGACACTGTGGATCTTTTCAATCTTGTTTTCTTTTCCAACCTCGGTCAGATCATCAATTATTCGAAAAACAACGCCAAGTTCATGCATCCTTTTCTCCCCTGTATCAATTCAGCCTCCTGCGAGTATTATTTGCCTGCACAGGAAGTAATGACTTTAAAGTCAAAAATAGCCGGGCGAAACTATAAGGATAAACGTCCTCTTGTTTATCGCCCGGCATCTCCATTCTCATTGCCAAATATTTATATTCATGTCTTTACTTTTTTGATTGAAAGAAGTCACCTTTTACCGACTGCCTCGTCAATCTGAGCAGAAAGCCAGTCAGTCCATGCGCTTATCCCCTCACCGGTCCTGGCACAGATCGGTATGATCGTTGCCTTTGGATTTCGCATAAGGATGTATTCTTTACATTTATCAAGATCAAAGTCAAAGTACGGTGCAACGTCCATCTTGTTGATAAGAACAACATCGCAGATAGTAAACATCAGCGGGTACTTGAGCGGTTTGTCATGTCCCTCAGGCACTGAAAGGATCATCGCATTCTTAGTGCTGCCCGTATCAAATTCTGCAGGGCAGACAAGATTCCCGACATTCTCAAGTACTGCAAAATCCACGTCTGAAACATCCAGCTCCATGATCCCCTGCCTTGTCATATCCGCATCCAGGTGGCACATTCCGCCTGTATGAAGCTGTATGGACTTGACACCAAGCTCAGCAATAGCTCTGGCATCCACATCTGAGTCGATATCAGCCTCCATGACTCCTATCCTGTATTTGTCCTTAAGAGCCTCAATTGTTCTCTTAAGAGTTGTAGTCTTTCCGGACCCCGGCGATGACATCAGGTTCAAAAGAAAGGTTCCTGACTCCTTAAGCTCCTGCCTCAATTTATCAGCATCGCGATCGTTGCTCTCAAAGACGCTTCTCTTTACCTCAATTACTCTTATATTATCCATCATTCTGCACGCTCCATAGCAAGCTTGTAGTCCTTGGTATCGGTGAATACTTCATTGGCATAAGGATTCCTTCCAAGCTTAATTGATCTCTTGATGATCTCTGTCATACATACAACATTGATTGCAATTGCAAGAATTGCAACGACACCCTGTGCTGTAGGATTAGCTGTTATTCCCATTGAAGAAATGATATCACCTGCCTGTGCAGTCTTGCCTGCACCTGAGTTGTAAAGCTCGATGGCCTTCTCATAAAGATCCATGGTTGTAATGCCGTTCGCTGTTGCTCCGCCGTAAACTGAAGGAAGAGCTGCAGCAAATTTGCTTGAAAGCTGGAATGCAGGTACAACCTGTGCCCACATGCACCAGATTGCAAGTGTATTGGCACGATTCTGAATCCATGCGCCCTTGTTCCAGAATGCATTTGCAAAGGTAGGAGCAAGAAGAAGTGCAACACCGCAGTACCATGAGTGCGTAGGAAGATTGAGGTAAGTATACTCGAAATTCCATACATCATATGCAAGGATAAACCATATCGTCATATCAGGCCAGAGCATATCTGACTGGTTCCTGTCCTTGGAAGTATATAGGTGTACGCAGCCTGTCATGCAGAAAATATTGATAAGTCCTGCAATAGCGTTAACTACATTCCACCATCCGCCGTATATAAATACACCCTCGTTGGAAGCCCACCATGCACCGGAAAGATCACCGGTGATTTTGGCTGCTGCAAGAGCTGACTCCATATCAGAAACATTGGCAATCATGATGTTGGCGGCAACGATGAACCACGGAAACCATTTAAACCACTTCTCTTTGCCGACTCCGATCTTGTACTTGATCATCATGAAGCCCACGCATCCGATATCAGCAGCATAGAGCTTGAAATAATGAAACCAGCCATCCATAAATGCCACTGTAGGATTCGACTTGCCACCGAACATACCCACATGAGCAAGAATGAAATATACAGTCAGAATACATGGAATGATAACAAAAACCACCATTCCTCCGGCCTTCGTCCTGCGTCCGATTTCATTCATGAGAATAAGGCCCACAAACACCAACACCCAGCCAATCAGCTGCATTGAAGCATGGCTGCTATAAAGTTGGAATAACATAAAAAACCTCCCTTTGATACTGCATTTGTTTGTTGTAGCAATATCGTTATATTTTTGACATTATCATAGCATATTGCATAAATTTAAACAAGCCTTTAAAGTAATTTTTTGTGCAAAACGGGGCACTGAATTATTTTATTTCAGTTTCCTTGTTGACTCTCCCGTTCTTTTGGTTTTAACAATATCGAAGTCATCACCGTTAATAAGTGGCATGTCAAATTCCCAGAGATTTTCGACATTTCTCATGGAATCCGAAATCTTATACTTTTTTTGATTCAACTCAAGCTCAGCATATGAATCGGATATAACCTCTTCAATATTGCCTGATTCCACTTCATACTTAATATCATTAATAATCTTTGGTTCAGTTCTATTATCTTCTGAAGCAATAGATCTGTTGTCTTCTGTTGTAACAGATTTATTATCTTCTGTAGTAACAGGTATATTATCTTCTGTAGCAACAGGTATATTATCTTCTGTAGCTCCGGTTTCTATTATTTCATCTGAAAGGCCTTCAGAATCAGAAGCATGTACCTCAATTTGTGGTTCTTCACTTAAGCTGATCTCTTCTGTTGTTTTTTCTGTAGTATCCACTGCAGAAGCTTTATTTATTTTTTCGATTCCCGTTCCTCTAAAGGTATCCAGGATTCCGATATGTACCGGTCCGTAAAGTCCTCTTTCTCTGAGATATTCATCACGCCTGTAAGCTTTTGCGACATAAACAAGGAACAGTACCGTCAACAGAATTCCAGTCAGGCTGGTCAGAAGTCCCTGCCAAAAATACGGATACACAAATGATATTTTTGTGTCGCCTTCGCCAACAGCGAGTATATGATTATCCGAATATATTTTTTGTCCTGACCTGAAATTATCATGAAAAGCTATTCCGGTCTTTAATATCAGGTCAACATAGTTGTGTATGACTATCCCATTAGATGAGTATTTTATATCTATAGGATAAATATGTTTCTCAGGAAGCTGTCCCGGATCCATTCCCATTATCCACTGTATTATCTTTTCAGCATTCATATCCTGTGTCAGATAATAGTAGAAAGGAAGATTCAGACTCAGAAAGCATACATTTTCATTGATTCCTGTTCCATAAAATGCAAGCTCAACATCGTTGTCAAAAATAGTACCCTTAGCATCCTTTAGCCCATTGAGATAACAGGTAATCCACTTTGAATAACCGGAAGGAAACAGATCGCAGTCCATTTCGCCGTAATCTTCTGTATAAAGAATGGGATATCCATTCTCGAACTGTATGATATTACATGTAACCCCAAGAAAATTCCTTGTTCGTGTAGATCTGTCCTCTGGCATTCCGTCAGCAAGTATTACGATTCTGACACCGTTTTCTGACAAATCTGTGACCAGTTTTTCTGCCTTTTCCTTATCATCATAATAGAAACCGCTAAGATAAACCGTGTTGTATTTCTTTAATTCATCAAATTTGTAATGGTCAATATACGGATCTGTTGTCTCCTGAATATTTGGGAAGGCAAAAGCCAGTGTATAAGCACTTTCCCCAATTGCAATCGCATCGTAAACCGTAAAGGTGCCAAATGTCGAATCTACCGGAAGCTTGTAAAGCATA
>JAILJR010000085.1 GCA_024694565.1 Butyrivibrio sp.
TACACCTTTTTCAGCAATGAGCTTGTTGTGTACGGGCCAGCAAATCAAAATGATTGGATGAAGTATTCTCTCTATCAGATGAATAACAATCCCAAAATGAAAGCTGCAGTGATCGCATTTTTAGCGGAATTAGGGACAGGCATAAAGGTTCTTATTGATTGTTGGGCGACTTGACTAGGGTACGGCTGAATCCGGCAAAAATGCAATTGTATTTTCCGCATTTTACTCCCTGTTAGGGCGCCCTTCTTTTGCTCTATATTTTACATTGTTGCTTCACTGCAAAACGACGAAATTGCTTTCTTTATTGCAAATTAAGTAACGTTACTTGCATATTATAATCTCTTGGGTAATGCAAAGAGATCCTTTTCCAAGGTATATCTTCTATATCAGGATTAAAGGATCGTGCAGAGGTTTTTTCAAAAGTGGTATACGTACCCTCCCACTGGCACCATACATTGCCAGTAGTCAATATAGCATTAAAATATGCATTACATATTTTGTGCAGGATTACGATATTTACGCATAAATCCCCCCTCCCCATTACTAAGCAAGAAAAGCAGCCTGGTATTTAAAAGATTTCATTAGCGGTCAGTAATTAATCCGATAATACGCCCTGGGATGTCTGATTCATGCTGTCTTATCAAGCCAGGGAGCAATATCGTTTAAATCGAAGTCCTTCTTACTGCAGAAGGAAGCATACAAGCACATAGGAATTAACGTCTTTAACTTCATACGGCCCCGGTGGATTGATTTGATCATCTTGAATAAGCTGTTTCCGCCTTCTACGAAGCCGGAGCTATACTCGTAGATGATCGCATTCTTTATCGCTTCTATATCCTGTATTAACGACTTACAAAATCCTTCTAAAGGTCCATTCTTGTTATTCTCTATAAACCGGTTTATGGCAATCGGGTCATCGCCCATAATGGCAGAATGGAATTCCGTAAAAATATTTCGCATCTTCAGGATGGACGGGAACTGTTTCAGTATCTCTTTCTCGTACTTTGCTAGTGTAGAGTCCTTAGAAGTATTGGGATTAACAGTCATAAAGTACTTCATTATTGCACAACGGCTGAAAACATGCACGCCAGGTGGGTAGCTCAACTCGAGATAGTCTTTGGCATCCGGTACATTTCCCTGTGGATAGACAATCCTGTAAATGACCAAGATATGCTTTATGAGTGATTCATCCACCAGAGTGCAGCCCAGACCCTTTACAAACCAGAAGATAGCGCCAATATCGATGTTATCAGCCAACATCTTATATATAATGTATGCAAAATCATCAATCTTCTTTTTCTTTGGCTTTCTTTCCTTTGGCTCGGGTTCGGGGGGCGGGTTTCTGATCGCCTCCAGCCCTTCTGGGTTCATCCGGCAGTATCGGCTAACTGTCTGCTTGTCGATGCCATACTTCTCTGCCATAGCCTCGTACTGTGGTTTGAGTGGCCTGGATCTGTCAAGTTCTGCACGGATCCTACACGCAAGCTCATATTCTTCGTTTCTCTTTTGCTGCGCAGAAGCTGCCTCCTCCTCCGCTTGATGAGCGGAATCAGCCATCTTTGTTTCGTTTACTTCAGCCTTTTTGATGCGATAGTAGCGGCCTACCTCCTCGGCCTTCAGGTCAAACTCGTCAGCCAGGGCTTTATATTGTGGCTTTAAGGGCAGATTTGGGTCAACTCTCTCATAAATATCCAACATGAGCCTGTCCAGCTTATCCTTCTTTTTCTGTTCGATGGTAGGCGGCTCATCTTTGCTGATAGAGGAGCTAGGCTGATTCGGAGGCGGATCCCGTGTATCTATAGCAACCGGCTGTTCTTCCGGAACCATTTCAGTATCCTCTAGTCGGGACCCGGAACTGTCAGGCAACGGTAGTTCGAGCTCAATAGGATTCCCATCTTTATCAATGGGAGAATTATCGTATTTCTGGGCAAAACTGTTCAGCTGTTCCTCAGTAGGTTTTTCGACTTTGGCAGAAGCCACTTTATTGGGGATGCTATTATCAGTGATAGTTATCCCCCCATCTTCTTCAATGATGGCAATCCGATACGGAAGCCATGCGCTGCAGTGCTTCGATATGTTGTGAATACAGTTTTGGATGAGGTGGAACCGGTCAGCAATCTCTGTCACCTTACAGTCATGTGCCGCTGCCCACTTTTTTATGGTGCTGGAGTACGCCGAGGCACGGTCACGGCACACGAGGTTAACTTTAGGATGTTTCTCCAGCCATTTGTACAGTTCTTTTCCGTCACGTCCATCCAATATAGCCAGCAGACGGTGGTCGTCCAGTGCGTAAACAACGGTAAAGTAGGTCTGGCCTTTGCGATTAGCTACGTCATCCACCCCTATCTTCTCTACATTAGAATCATCCGGGAACTTCAGATTTAAGATCATGCTGCGGATAGTGCTATCGCTTATCTTAATGCCAGAAAGCTCCCATAACTTTTCAGCACCGTGGAAGCTGGTAAGAGTGGCAATAGAAAGGATCATATACGTAAGTCTCTTTGACCTTTGCTGATACGGTTGTATGCAGTCCTCAAAATGCTCCACAAACTGATGTTGCTTACAGTCCTCATTCTCACAGACATACTTTTTGACCTTTCGTATCT
>JAILJR010000042.1 GCA_024694565.1 Butyrivibrio sp.
CTCAATTGAATGTCCGTTCACTGCATGGAAAATTGTAAATGTATCCGGTGTACCTGCAAGCAGATAAACTGCCTGGGCAACCTTATCAATTGGAGAAAATTCCACCGGACGAGCCATCATGCTTACAGGGAAGGCACCAATTGCAGCATAACCCTTTAAATTACGCATAAATCCGTTTGTAATAGAATTTACCTGAAACTCTCCGTCACTGTCCCGGCTCATGAGATTTCCTACACGAATGATCTTTCCCCGCAGTTTTCCGGCTGATATTGCAGACAGAACAGCTTTTTCCGCGTCGAACTTTGACCTTACATATTGGTTGGATAAGTCCTGACCAAAGTACAGCATATTTTCCCGGAGGATCAAAGAATCCGGTAATTTGCAATTTACATTTTCACCGGCAACTGAAACGGTTGAAATCTGGATAAGTCTGCTTCCGGTCTTTTCACAAAGAGCGATCAGATTTTCCACACCTTTAACGTTAACCCGGGTAAGAATATCATCGCTTGCAAAGTGTTTAACACAGGCTGCACAGTTTATAACAACATCAAATGAAACTCCGCTTTGTGAAAGAACAAGTTCCCGATCAGTCAGATCCCCGTCAATAGCTTTTAGTTTGCCGCTTGCAAAGGCGTTGCGATAGTTATCTTCAAAATAATAGACAAGCATGGATTCAAGGCGTTTTTGTGCACTTTCCGAATTCCCCCGTCTGACAAAGCAGGTTATTTTACCACTGTCGGATTCCAGTAATTCCCTAAGAACATGAATTCCCAAAAAGCCCGTGGCCCCTGTCAGAAGTATATCACCCAAAGGAACAGAACATATTTTATCTATTTGTTCCATAGTGTTATTCAAAAGTGCGGGTAAAACGTCCTTAATTTCAGGCTCTCTGTCAGGTGCCGCTACATTAACCGGCTCTGCTTTTTTCCGATCGTCTTTGTTGTCACCGGTTTGCTGTTTGCTTAGAATATTTTGTTCAAGTGCTTCTACCGTAGGATTGGCGAAGATATCCTGATAGGCGATGGGAAGACCGGCTACCATTGCCTGCATGGCTACAGTAGACGCCAGTATTGATGTTCCACCTATCTCAAAGAAATCTTCATCTATGGCGACACTTTCAACATTCAATGCTTTGGCAAACATCCCGGCTAATTTTTTCTGTAAATCTGTGGACGGCGCTTTGTTACTGCGTTTCTTTGCTTTAAAATCAGGTTCCGGTAAAGCACGTTTATTTATTTTGCCGTTGACGGTCATAGGAAATTCATTGAGATATACAAATACTCCCGGAATCATATAAGCCGTAAGGGTTTCTTTCATGTGAGCAGCCAGAGCAGCCTCATCTACAGGTTCCTTAGAAGTATAGTAACCGCAAAGGAATTGTTTGTCATCTTCTCCTTTTACCAGGACAACGCTGCGTTTAATACCAGGATAGCTGTTCATGACATTTTCTATACCATCAAGCTCAACACGAAGACCGCGGAGCTTAACCTGGTTGTCATTTCGACCGCAGTGAATTATCTCTCCATGATGGTCAAAATATGCAATATCACCGCTTTTATAAGCACGTATCTTCTCATCGTTCCAATTAATATCAATGAACTTCTCAGAATTCATCTCCGGTAGATTCACATAGCCTTTACCGACCTGTTCTCCGGCAATAATAAGCTCACCTCTGGCATAAGGAGGGAGCAGATTGCCAAATTTATCACGGATCAGAAAGACAGTGTTAAGGGTAGGACCTCCGATGGTAACCCTCCTGCCATCAAGCTCCCCAATAGATACTGATACGCAGGTTTCAGTCGGCCCATAACTATTAAATAATATTCCCCCAAAGCCTGCCTCACGAATTCTTTTATACATAGCATTCGGGAAGGGCTCGGCACCTACTATCAGAGCACGAAGCCCCTTCAAGGCTTTGGCAGCCTCATCTACATCTAAAATTGACTGCAAATATGATGGTGTGCACTTCATCATATCCACACCTGTTTTTTGAACTGTACGCATCAGAAGCAGCGGGTTATGAATTTCTTCCTGTGTGGCTATTGTTACAGTCTTTCCATGGTATAGGGGCATCATTTCTTCAATTATGGATACGTCAAAGGTAATAGCCGCAAGTGCCAGGAAATTGGTGGAATTATCCACATATGCCCTGGCAAGGATATTCTTCTCTCCATAGTGTAAAAGATTGGCCAGATTACGATGCAGGATTTCAACTCCCTTAGGTTTCCCCGTTGATCCGGAGGTATAGATACAATATGCTATGGAATCAGGGTCAATACTTACAGGAACAGTAAAAGAAAATTCCTTTATATCTATATCTTCAAGGAAGATAATTTCAGGTTTTTTACCATTGACAGTAAAGGCTTCATCCCGCCCATTGATCAATTGTCTTGTTGTGATCAGTTTGCGGATGCCTGAATCCTGCAGTATATATCTGATACGATCCTCCGGATATTCAGGTTCCAGGGATACAAATGCTGCTCCGGATAAAAGAATCCCCTCTCGAACGACATATACATCTTCGGTACGGTCCATATATAAAGCTACGCGATCGTTAGACTGTACCCCGTCCCGGATCAGAACATCAGAAACGGACCTGGCTCTGTTCCATAGTTCTCTAAAGCTGAGAATATTATTTCCGCTGCATGCAATAACTGCTTTCTTATCGGCATTATTCTCAGAGGACATAGCAAACAGTTCTGGGGCGCAAGGGAAGGATCCTTTTTCACAAGTATTATTAAAGGCTGACAACTTCGAGAACGCATCATGGGAGAGTATTGAAACCTCAGAAAGCCATTCTCTATGCAGTAATCCCTTAAGCGCTTCCTCCAGGGATTCAATAAAACAGCGGATGTAATTGTCACTGTACCTGTCAGACCGATATTCCATAGAAAACAGGATACTGTTTTCTTTCATATATACATTGAGATTCAGCGGCGCTTTGGCCTGTGAAAGATGTAATGGCTCAATTTTACAGGGCAGATCGCAAAAACTGTCGAAGAGGAATTCATCTCCCTGCCAGGCAAACATAACATCTGCGTTAACATGCAGTGAGCGACTGATTTCTGCAAAGGAATAAATATCGTTACTCTGTGAGTCAACAAGCTGCTTACTGATATCCTGTACAAACTCAGCTGTGGTTTTGTCTTCATTTACAGAAGTCACAATTGGCAGAGTTTTAACAAGCATTGCCATGGTTCCGGATACTCT
>JAILJR010000169.1 GCA_024694565.1 Butyrivibrio sp.
CATTTTTGCCTCTATACTCTATTTCTGACTCATTCTATTAACGTAAGTTTATATCTGACTTAATCCAATCGGATGCGGATACCGTAAGCGCCCTAAGAACGTGCGCTAACTGTAACCAGCTCCTTATAAGTAAAAACGTGAATCAAACTGAAGCGTTCCCTTTGAATCGCGGATCACTTATAAAGGAGTCAAACTGTATATTAAACTGCAGCGTCCCCTTGAATCGCGGGTCACTTATGAGCCAGCGTTGAACGTCCTCATCGACTCATTATTGATCAGTAGCTTTTAGTCTTATCCCTTTATATACCCCAAGTGGCGTATCATACTCTGTGACAGGCCCGGAAGAAAACCCTTTTGCCGCAAGCGCATCAGAGTATCCTGTGAAATCAAAAACCTCTGCTTTCTGTAGGGCGATGCCATAACCATACTCTTCTAGAGCCTCTGTCTTTTTCAGGTCAATGCCATAGCCATACTCTTCAAACTTTTCGCGAAGGATCGCATCCTCATCAGTTTCAGGACCAGCGTCATATCCGAGAAAAAAAGTATAGGCTTCCGGTTCAATAAGCTCTGCCAAGCCCATTGCCTTAGAATCAGTTATAACGAACATTTCTATTCCTGTGTTTTCTTTGGGATATCGATCTCTAAAGACCTGTGAAAGCTCATTTCTAAACCTCTCAAAGGTTCTCCATTTTACTGACCATCCTCCGATTGCGGTGGAAAGTGCAAAATTCCAGGCCATACATACTATTATTATCAGTGAAAAGATAGATGATAATGCATATGTAACTGCTCCCGGCCGAGAGGTAACCACCTTGCGCACAACGTAATACGCAATCATTCCCCACAGTATACGGCCAAATATGTAGTATCGGCTGACTCCTGTTGTAAAGCCCCATAGTATGGCGGAAATCACCGTGATTGCAAGAATTATAAAAATCTGTTTATCAATGAAGGCTTTACCTACAAACTTCTCATTAACAGACTTTATACTGGTAGTGTAACCGTCAGCAATCTTCTTGCTGATTGTATTCTCATTAACTATCTTTTTGCCGGTAGGGTTCTCATCGGGAATATTTTTGCTAATTGTCTTATCATTCACTATCTTTTTGTCGGTAGTGTTCTCGTCAGAAATATTTTTGCTGATCGTATTCTCATTAACTGTCTTTTTGCCAGTAGTATTCTCGTCAGCAGTATTTTCGATAATGCTCCCTGCAACTGAGAGCCTCTGAGCATCAGCTTGTCCGTTGCCGATTTTTCTCTTTATAGCTGCCTTACCGATAAGCCTTATCACTCCATATACCATCAAAGCCGCTCCCGATATTATCCCGAGCAGCAGCAAAAAGCTCCCCATATCATATATCTCGCTCTGCCTGTAATCCGGTCTGACAGCTGCATATACCGCCCAGAAGGTCTTTTCAAATGCATTAGTTCCTCCCCACCTCGGATCCTTGAAATCTTCCAGTGGGTAATATTCTGACCTGAAAAAAGTATTGAAGTAAGGAAAAACCGGATTCCCTGTGCAGATCAAGTTAAAAACAAGATACTCCGAAAAACACGATATTCCGAGCAGTATCGAAGTTATCCAGTCCCTTACCCTGAAGCTTCTGAAATTTATGAGTACATATATAATAACGCACGGCGCCGCATATACTATGTTAGTCATCTTCCCGCCGACAAGAAAGCCGCAGGAAACAGCAAATACGGCGATTTTCAGACTCGTAGCAGTCGGGGCTGATGAGGCTTTTACAGAATCAATTATAGTTGAGATAATAAACAAGCCTACAGGCAGGGTGGCCACATCAACATAGTATGATCCAAATATCATAATGGTATCCAGCGGCAATACAATCCCCAGTGCCCACAGAGTCCTGTTGCAGACGATTCTCTGCACCCTGCCGGCAGCTTCTTTTGTTCCGGCTTCGTTTTTTCCGGCTCCGTTTTTTCCGACTTCATTTTCCCCTGTAAGAGTTTTTAGAATATCCATGACAAGAGTAAACGAGATAATGATGGCTGTAGTGTTAAGCAGCGTCCCATACCGGTAACCCAAAAGCTCTCTGAAGTAGAAAAACATCCTGTCACACAATCTGAATCCCCAAACCTGGAAATTCCCATACCCGAAGTCCTCAACAAAAAAATTCTCGAACTTTGGATTCTGGGCGATGATGTGGTAATTGAGGGTATCAAAGCCGCTGTCCGGAAAGACTGAAATAGAAAGTCCATATACAGCCATAATCAGGCTTCCAATGACAACTCCTCTCTCAGGCTTTTTAAGATCAAACTGAATTCTACTCCTTACAGCGCAGAGTATTGCTGCAACACCGCAGGCTGCTGCCGCCTCTGCAATCCCCATCTGCAGATTTTTCCCCAATAAAACCTTTGGTATGAAGTTGATCCACTCCACGAGAACAATCCAGAGCATATATACCAGATAGACAAACAAACCGATATGTCTCACTCTGATCTTCCCGGCTTCCACCCTGCCTGTCAACAATTCCCTCCTCTGTGAGTCAATAAGTCACGGGGACGGTTCTTTTGACTCATTTTAAGTCAAGTAAGTCACGGGAACGGTTCTTCTGACTCATTTTAATCACCGGAGACGGTTCTTTTGCCTCACACCGTTCCTTAAAGCAGAACCTTATCTCCTATCTGCACTCTTTTTATAAGTCACGGGGACGGTTCTTTTGACTTATTCGGAACACCTGTCCCCGGATTTTGGAACCGTAAGTCACGGGGCCGGTTCTTTTGCCCCATTCAAACCCTTCTCCCTATTCCTTATGAGTCAAAAGAACCGTCCCCGTGACTGCCCGTGACTGCGATAAGCTCTGCTATGCCCATTGACATGTGGCGCTGATGACAAACATTTTTATTCCGGTCTTTTCCTTCGGGTAGTGGTCCCTGAAGACTTTCTGGAGCTCTTCCCGGAAGGATGCTAATGACCGCCAGATTACCGACCAGCCTCCGATTGGGGTTGAAGTATCAGATTAAAGATCACACAGACTGTTATCAGCAGCGAAAAAATTGCGGACATGGCATCAGTTACTGCCCCCGGGCGAATAGAAACCACCTTCCGGGCCACATAGTACGCAAAAATCAAAAAGTTCGCAAGGAACCTTTTTCATCATCTGCCTAATTCTTTCAGCAGCTCAATCAGAGTCTTTTGTTTCTCTTCAGCTTTGTCCATATTTGCATTAACAATCTGAATATGATCCCTGCACATACTCTTCAAGCTCCGGAAAACAATCCAGATTTGACCGCACATAATTACGAGTAAATGCTGCAAAAGCTGCTTCTCTACTAAGTAATACCCGGAGCATTCTCTTATTACGAGCAGAATTTGGATTGTTTTTAAAATGTTCCAATTCCTTGTAGAGTATGTCCATCGTTTTCATCAACTGATTCATTCGATAACTACATGCAGCATCTCTTATTCCATGATTTTTCAAATTAAAAGTCTCATTAAGTAAACTTGCTGTAAGAACTGCCTGCTTATCATTTATATCTATGGCTTCTACTAATACTTCACCATCTATCAATCTTGCTTCCAATTGCTTCTCCGGATCTTGTTTGCAGCAATCTATGATTCCTTCATCATATTTTCCTTTATTCTTTACTCCGTTACAATGCCCACAGCACCAAAAAAGATTATCCCAATCGAATTTTCTCTCCGGGTATTTGCCATTCTTATGTGGTAGAAGATGCTCAACCTCCGGATCCTGTAATCCCTTTAACTCACAGATATAGCACTTATCATGAAAATCTTTTCTCAATTGTTCGCAAACATCCTTCTTGTTATAGCTCCCACTTTTCTTCTTGGATTCAATTTCCAAGGATGCCGGGGCAGGATAGCTTCTTTGCACCTTAACCATTAGAGAACCTCACGCTTTTCAAATTCCAGTTTTAATCGGTGATATTCCGTTGAAATTTCCAACGCTAAATAGTCCGGAATTTCATCTAAATATAGCTCTAATCCAGCTATTTCATGCATTTCTTCATCTGAAATATCTGCTTTTGCTACTAATTCTTTATATCTGTTAAACTTACCTCGTAGTTCTTTCGAAAGATCATCAACCTCAAAATATCCTCTTACAATTCCATCATAAGGAAAATCCATAAGTCCTTCTGAAACCAGCACCT
>JAILJR010000180.1 GCA_024694565.1 Butyrivibrio sp.
AAGAACTATACAAAACTGCTTCCGCTACGGACCAGCACAGATGAAACATTTGCCGGACATCTGCTATTATCCTATGCAGCAACTTGCGTTGTGAAAATGATTCAGCTACGCCTTAAAGAAGCAAACCTGTTCTTTGGATCATGGCTGCCATGGCGATGCCTCTGGGTTATGTTGTCAATGTGCTAATAAAATATGATAGGGAACTAAAGATTATCCGATACATATATGCCTTCCTGTCCTGTAAAGCCTTGTATTTACGTTAATTCAGACTTTAACAATTTATTTTTTGCTAATAATTTCGCATAAATCGCGCCCATACTACCATTATATCGTAACTAAATGGCAATAAATTGTCTTAATAAATTTTTAATTTTCTTCTTAATATTTTTAGTCTCCCGAAGCATAGCCCCTTTTCTTCGGGGACGGTCTTTTTCTTACTCGCCTTGGAGGACACAAAATAGACACATTAATTTTGTATACTTTCTTTTATACGAAAAAAAGCCAGGGGGTATAGATATATGAATCAATTAGAAGCAATGATAGCCGAGTATGTTGGCAACTACAGCAGAAAGCACGGATATCCTCCAACTGTCGAAGAACTTATCAGAGCGTTTGGCATTCTGAATGTAATGTGCATGATGTTTTATATATTCAATCTCTACAGGATAGGGATGATCAGAAACTCTCTTTTCTTCGGCACCGGGGATTTACAGCTTATACCGGTAAAGTCAAGGGAGTAAGCAACCTTTCATAACTCACATATCACTCCGAAACAAATTTTAAAAGACCATCCGGGATTATTTTTATCCCGGATGGTCTTTTTTTACAACCTGTTATGTTCACTCACAAGGGCCTCTCAGTCTCCTGTGCAATATGCACAGCCACGGAGCCACCAGGTGACTTTTGACCTCATCATCATTGTAAACCGAATAGTAAAAAATATCTGCCGAATAGACTGAATCTTAGACATATTGGCCCGCTAATCGTATAATAAATTAACAGTACAAAAAAGAATTAAGAACAACAGAACGGAGGTATGACATGGAAAATAATACAGGCAGGAACACTGAACTTCGTGATGACGATATGATGGCTGCATCCGGAGGAAAGAAGATCATAGCAGGCCTTGATGAAAAACAGGTCGTAGAAGTTGCAGAAAGAGTTCTGGAGATGAGTGGTGTTTCTCCTAACATTAAGAAAATCGCCGGTAACATTAAGCATCCTGATAACACGGATTCAACTACCTAAAAGTAACTCGCAATGATAAAAGTTTCCCAATCATCCGGACTATAGATTTCCGGCTGATTGGGAAGTATCGGCGCATCATTTTCCCCGTGGCAGTCACAGTTTGGAGACACATCAGTTATGAGGCTTATATGGAAAGAAGGTCTTCCACTGATTACAGTCCTGAAGTCCGTGAAATATACTTTTGATTTATCCATTCTAAAGGCTCCTTTCCTGAAACAAAACAGCTTTTATACCATTGTGCACCATTAAGTTACGAACAAATTATTAATAAAAAATTAAACATCGGAAATACCGGAAGCTCCCCCTATTGCTTCGGTGTACCCTGTCCGATAAATATAATAGCTGAAGAAAGGAGGAAGATACACGATGAACAATCTTCCAAAAAGATAAAAGTACCTTCACTGCGGCAGGCTCCCGGTGGAGGTACTTTTTTGTAGCACAAGATCGGCAAGCGAATGGATGCTTCTTTCATTCCGTGTTAACGGGATCAGCACCTGACATATTCAAATACATCAAGCTTTGTAACACCAAGTTCCTTAAGGCGCGAAAGGCTCTTTTGACGGTCATCATCTGTGTTGTAATCAGGAATCAGCGGAACGCGGACAACTACCCGGTCAGGTCCGGCTTTTTCAAGCAAAAAGCACAGGTTTTCTTCCATGCGCTTCTGACTGCCACCTGTGTATGAATGGTAGATCGCAGGATCCATATCCTTACAGTCAACTATGAATTCGTCAATTGTATCTGCCGCGACAGATACAAATTCACGGGGAACAGAAAGGCTTGTTTCCGCACACAAATGCCACCCGTTTCCGCACTTTTGCCTAAAGCCATGAAAGAAATCTGCCTGCAGCAGGGATTCCCCTCCGCCAAAGGTTATGCCTCCGCCGGTTGCACGAAAGTACAGGTCATCCACCACAACCATCTCATAAAGCTCATCAGCAGTGACCATTTTGGGCGGTTCCTCGGCCAAAAGGCGTCTGTTTATGCAAAAGCGGCAGTGTAACGGACATCCCGCTCCGCAGACAAGAGTAGTCACTCCCGTCCCATCAATTCCCATCCGGTGACGGGAAATACATAATAAGGGAAAAGACCTGTCCATAGCAATTATCCGTTAACCAGTTTGTTAATTGCACTCATGATAAGCTTAAATCCCCCACCGGCCACTACCGCATCAGAGTCGGTATATAACTCGACAAAGCCCATATTATCCGCATCCTCATTGGTACTCCAGGTCTCGGGGTCGGAGTCCTTTATGTGGTATTTGTGTCCCTTCTGAAGCTGTATGTCAGGGAAAACATCCCACAATACATTTTGGGCACCTGAGCCGTCCCTTGCAGTGGCATCCCAGGATCCGATAAGAACGCTCTCATCATCTGTTATGTCATAGATCCTTATTGCACCGGGTGCTGCACCTGCTCCACCGTTCCAGTGATAGGTGGAAACTGCCTTAAGGACTACGTCATCCTCAGCAGTGTATAACGGACATGCCTGTGGACCATTGTATACGCCTTTATTATTGAAGGTTGATGCGAAAGACTTTAGCCCACCGAAAGCTTCATCAGAGGTCTTTGGAATAACGTCTTTCTCTTCATCCTGAACATCCTCAGGAGGCCATTCCTCTGCAGCACCTGCAAGCTCCTCAGGCTGGTCAGCCTCGTCATTATCCTTATAATTCCAGCTCTCAGGAGGGGTTTCCGCAGCTCCGCCAAGCTCTTGAGTAAAAACACCAGGTCCTGAGCAGGCTGCTGTACCTATAACAATTCCTGTGCAGAGTGCAGTCACAGCAACGCCTTTTCCAAGGCGTCTTCTCTTTTCAAGCTCACTCTCAAGGTATTGCAGCTCACTCTCGCATTTCGGACAGGTACCGGAGCAGCTGCCCTGATAGGTACATTCCCTTGTGACATAAGGGATGTCATTCTCATCAGCTATCCTCTGACGTATCTCTTTTAATATCTTGCATTTAGCTTTTCCCAGCATATGATTACCCCCGTCATTTCATTATTCAGCCAACTGGTGGATCAAGATGCGCCACATCATTAAGCATTTCAGTAGTTTCAAAGCTTATTCCATTTTCTGTTAATTCTTTTTCAAAAGCTCTTACCACAGTGTCTTCCTCAAAGTTCTGATGCATTGTCAGGAAAATCTTTCCATTTACTGCAGCTATCTCAACAAGGAATCCGTTTGCATTTGGTACGTGAGTCCAGAATTCCTTTATGTGCTTTCCTACAGAAGGATATTTCCATTTTCCTACATAACTGACCATGCACGTAAATAGCCTTCTTCCTCCTGACAGCATCATTCCGTAGGTCTGCATCTTTGCCTCTACTGACGGAGTAGCCTTTGCAATTGCCTTATTCCTGGAAGAAGAGACAGTCATGGTCTTTTGTATCCTATCCTCTTCACTTTGTAAAAAAGTCTTTCCACGATATGCTGTACACTGTCTGTCAAAAGACATTTTCCTGATCTTATCTGAATAATCAAGGAAAACCGTATGCACACAATTATGGTGTGTCTTTAGAGCATGCAGCATCGGTCTGGCGTTTATGATATAAGAGCCCATTATCCCTTTATCTCTTTCAGGGAAAAGCTTATCAATCGTTCGTGCAAGAAGTAGTGATACCATTACACCGGGACTTGCATCATTGGCAGATGAAAACTTAAGAAAATCTTTTTCAGGGATCATAACTGCATATAATTTCTGTTTGCCGGGTGTAAATCCTCCGTCTTCGGTCAATGAAAAAGCCGGTTGAAGTTTTGGTGATGGAATATTGCTGATATCGATCTCAGGCAAAAGTTCCTGTGGATCGGTATACTCATCAGGCGTGATCTCATCTTCAAGAGTCCTGATGCCCTCGCTTTCAACATCCCCATACTTCAGCTTTGTATAGTAGTAGAGTATCGTGGACAAAACCATATACATACCTGTCCCGTCACACAGTCCATGATAAAAATCGAGGTATATCTTATCCTCAAAATAACAGACTGCCCACATATGATACCCGGTCTCTTCTGCACCAAGCGTCACGCTTTCCTTCCGGTTAAGGACGGCAATCGGCTCATTATTATCTTCATAAAAGATTTCATTATCATCACATTTCATCTTTAAAAGAAGGTACGGATAGCGCCTGGCTGCAAATGCTACCGCATTTTGTAACATATCACCATCAATCTCATCCTCCATTCTGACAACAAGTCTCACATTGTAATCTGTTTTCTGACCAAAACTACCATAAACATGCATTATATCGCCCGCTGTTAATTTTCCCATTCCCTGTCCCTCTGTCCATTCTCGAATTAAAACTGATTTTCTGTATTATTTATCATACTATATCCATGATGTTGAGGTCAAAAGTCATCTTGTGTCTCCATGGCTGTGCAATAGTTACAATTCAGTTGCCAGCCAGCCGTGGCAGACTTACACTTGCGGCGGTCTGCCACGGCTGGCTGGCAACTGAATTGTAACTCATTTATTCTTTGATCATCTTTCATTCAGAAATAATTCTTTGAATTCCTTTCTTCCGGGTACCCAGGCCTTCTCATATATTCTTGTAAAGTGATTTTTAACTGTCTGTTCGGATATCCCAAGCATATACGCAATCCTTCGGTTTGAAAACCCGGACAGTTTCGGATATCCAAGCTCAAGCTCTCTCTTAGTAAGTCCGAATTGCCGGGCAACATTAAGGTATCGCTCTTTTGTAATCCACAGTTCATTCATCTTCCATGTCCATTTCTTCATTCATTTTACGCTGAGCATTCAGCTTCAACGGCAAAAGAAAAAATTCAATCACAACTGCATATAGTCCGGACAAAAAACAAATAGCCAGATTGGGGCCAATTAAGGTCAGGTCATCAATATACCCCAAAATAAGTACCCCTGAAATAATTATGGCAAAAAGTGCCGCAAATACAGTCAATTTCTGAGCAGCACCCACGGCCTCTACTATATTTTTCAGTTCCAGAAGCCGATACTCTTTTATCCCCACAGAAAATGATTTAGTGAAGTCTTTCCATTCCCCCATGATAAATAATCCCGGAATCAGTATCATTAAAATGATAACCAGTGACGGAATATCCAGAAACCATGCTACAGCCGATAATCCGTAGCTTCCTCCGATTATCAGGAAAGCAAATAGAATTACAAAAAGCAGCAATTCTCCAAGTAAAACCAGGCGTATATTCTTCATGACGCACCTCCTTAATATGTGTGTATTTTAGAAACTGTTCCTTATACTATGAAACTACCACAAGTAAAATGAGAATTATATAGTACCTTTTTCAACATGCATTCAAAGGTTGACATACATTTTTCAAGTAAAAAGCTACTTTTGTTATCGTTTTATCGTTATGCTAGCACGCAAAAAGCAGCAGACCAATTTTTGATCTACTGCTTTTTTCATCATAAGCTTTGTAATCTCTTAAGAATAGTTCTGAGAAATACTGATCATTCTCTCGATTCAGAACTCTTAATGCCGGCATTTTTGTAGCTCCGTCAACATACATGGATATCTGGATAAGAATGCTGCTGTCTTCAAAAGAAACTATACCTTCATATTTGGGAGTCCCGACAATCCCCGGAATGACCTCCTTGTTCAGCCTTGGCAGTTCTTCTGTGAGCACGGCTTCTATTTCCACAACGTCCGCTTCATATGCTATCGGCATCTTGAGTACCTGGCGGACAACTGCATCGTTATTGACTATATCCCGCATGGATGAATTGTTAAATATCTTTGTTTCTGTCCCTCGCTTTATCTTAGTTGTCCGAAGCCCGATCTCCTTTACGGTACCTGACCAACCTCCAACACTTATGAAATCTCCCACCTTATATGTGCTCTCAAAAATTATAAAGAATCCCGCGAGAATATCTCCTACCATGTCCTTGGCACCCATGCCGACCATAAGAGACAGGATACCTGCCGAAGCAAGGAGCGTCTGGGTATTGACTCCGAACTGCGATAAACCATAGTACACAAATATGATGACAAATGCATATTTCATGGCATTTCTGATGAGAAGGCACACGGTCTCTATTCTCATGCTGGAAGCTTTTGCTATGTGATACAGCACTGTATCAAGCACAACGGAGCCTGCATACATGGCACAGAGAAGGAAAAAACACGCAGTAAAGGCAAAAATATTGAATCCCTTTTCCCATCTGCCTGAGATTACATATGTGAGGTTGTTCATGCTTCCAATCTTTGAAGTACTGTTCATTCCTGCATAAAGTGTCGGAAGCAGGATGCAGAGACAGAATAAAAGAAGTATGCAGTAGATTATCCGCATAATCTGTGCCTCCGGTGTTTTGGAATCATGCCACATGGCGTCACTGTTCCATCGGTCTTCAAATCCACGTTTCTCATGTCCGGTCTTATCAAGAATCCCCGACAGGATACCCGCAGACCTTGTATTTTCCTCGTCATCCACCTCTGCTGTTTTCAGGTCTTCCGGATTCTTATTTTCACCAGGGTATGCATCCAGCACATCCTTCTGATACCTGAATGATGCAATAAACGATATCACCAAAAGCACAGCGGCAGCATAAAGTACCAGCATATATGAACTGGAAAAAGCACCTATGCTTCCTGATTTTTTCATAATGGGAACCAGATAATAATTTTTTGAACTGCTCACTCCGGCATAATATGTCTGTTCCTTTATTTTTATGAATCCGGAGAAGTTCTGTTCAAGATTTTGTTTCGATATCCCAAGCTCCTCAATGTTCTGGCCGTCATATCCAAGCCCTGTTGTCGCAACAATGGTAAGGTCATCCTTGTTGATCGCAATTGCATAATCAGGAAGCCCTATAATAAGGTTGTTCAGGACATTTTTGACTGTGAATGCATTTAACAGTTCATCGCGGAGGGTGGGATCTACACCGACCATGACAAATCCATCACACAAATCATCAGCGTTCCTTATACTTACTCCAATGTACTGCAGGTATTCACCATACCCGTCTTTTTGTGGAGGTAAGATCACACAGTCTGCGCCATCAAGAAGAGGATTGAATTCGTAAAGGAAATCGCCTTCATTCTGCCCGACCTTAAGATGATCATAATTTGAATTGGTCGCGATTACCATGCCGTTTTTATCAAAAAGATATAAATACTTGACGTTAAGATAATCAGCATATAATCGCATAGTTTCGCGCGTCGGTATGCGGCCGTTCTCATTTCCATTGTTTTTTTCCACAAAATGTGCAGCCAGGCGGCACTGGATCTCATAGAATGTATCCATCCAGTCCTCCAGAAGATCCCCCTGGTCCTTGTATGTATCGAGGGTTTCTACTGCAACTTCTGCATGATGTGTCATTGTCTTCAGCTCATTTGCGACGTTATTCAGTGTCTGCAAGTACATAGACATGCAGAATGTAAGGATGCAGATGACAAGGGAATATGAAAACAGTTTTGTCCTCAGGGATCTGGCGCTCTCACATCTGCCATTCATAACAAGGCTTACCCATTTGACAAGGAGCCAGATCATGATGAAAAGAATAGCTGTCGTTATTGCAGCATTTATAAGGAATGATATTCTCTCATAAAGAGATACTCCGCAAATGATGTAATAATCCTCATACTCCAGGATACATCCGTATAGCGACTGGGACATATATGCATCAAAGGCATCGAAGGATTCTTCATCACTTTGGATATAGTCATTTAATTCAAACAACATAAACTCAGGATTCAAATCTTTTATATCCGAGCCGGACGTCACTTTTGACAGGTCAAGAACCGTACTTTCATTTAGTTCCTTTTCAGGAACCAGCACAATCCCGACTGATTGCGGATCCGAATGGGCGATGACCTTCATATCTTCCTTGGTCAGAACTACCACCGACCCGTCCCGGCCAACCTTGAGTTTTGTCACCCTGTCTATCCAGGACAATGTAGAGCTTATGAACATCTCCATCTTTTCATCGGTATTCGGGATGAAATAATCATCGCTTTCGGCAAAGCCATCCTGCGATATCCTCTCCCAACTGCTTGTCATCTGTCCGCAGATCTCCCGAAGGGCAGTCTCGCTCTCCTCTAGCTGCGGGATGACCTGCGCGACCTGTATGACTGCACGATAAATCTGCGGCTGGAGATACTGTAAGCTGACAGAAATCATATGTGGCAGTAATCCCTTGCAAGCTGTGCGCATAGTAGATCGTTCATTATTTCGCTCATTGTCGGTACCCTCCATTATCCTTATATTTGTTTGGCTCATCCCATCATCCTAAATTGAACCATCATCATAAAAATGCTATATTAATATCAGTTTACATTGTATCATCTTTGAGAGGATATCCAAATGATAAAAAAAGCATCCCGAGTACTGATAGTAGACGATATGCCAATTAACAGGATGATACTGTCATCTATGCTGGCAACCAATGGCGTCCTTTCAGACCAGGCACAAAGCGGTCAGGAATGTCTCGAGCTTTGTGAAAAGACCAACTACGACCTGATCCTGATGGATCACCGCATGCCTGAGATGGACGGGGTAGATACCTTTATCAAGTTGAAGGAACTTTTTGCCGCCAGGGGAAGAGATATTCCCGTTATCTGCCACACAACAGCAGAGGGGCACCGGAATATCAATCTGTACAAGGCAGCCGGCTTTTCGGATGTTTTGATTAAGCCTATAGATCCTGGACTTTTGTCCAAAGTTCTTTTGACATACCTCCCTGAAGATGAGTATTATGAAGATAATGCCGCCCCTACAGAAGAAGAGATGACGATTTCGGACAATCAGAAATCCGATTCCGAAGCAGACACTTCAGACCGGGACGAGCTGGACCTTCTTCCGCTCTGGCTAAAGACTGTTCCACATATTGATCTTGTCGCCGGAATCGCCAATTGCGGAACCGCTGAAGACTATGTCGATGCACTGCAGATTTTCCAGTCATCAGTAAAAGACAAATCAGAAGAACTTGAGAAGCTCTTTGTAGCTGAAGACTGGTCAACAATCGGCCTTCGCGTACATTCCCTCAAGAGCATGGCTCGGTTGGTTGGAGCAAGGCGGCTTGCTGAGGGCGCAGCTCTGCTGGAAGAGGCTGCGTCAAACAAGGACTATACTTTTATAAAAAGAGAGCTGCCTTCTTTTCTGGCATCCTACAACAATCTGTATAAAATACTCTCTCCTATTGAAAAAGAAAAGAGCTTTGGCGAAGTGAAGCAGCCCCCTTCCATAGCACCCACAGGTTCCCCTTCCGTTTCCGATAAAACAGACCACAGCAGATGTATACTTCTCGTATACACCAGCCACGGTATTGTCCCAAAAGGCATAGAGAATCAGCTCCTGGCCAAAGATTTCACGGTCATATCCATCCCTGATGAGCCGGATCAGATAATCACACACAGATTTGATGCGGATACGATCATATATTTCCCTGATATGACTGATAAATCACATATTAACCTCACAACAAATCTCATAGGCGAAATCTGTCAGGATGATGCCAAGGTTTTCTGTCTTGCAGGCACCCCTGCCGATATTGAATATGCCATGACTGCCAGCGGGTCCCACAGGGTTACAAAAAGCTACCCCCGTCCCGTAGACTTTCCCGCCTTGCTTAGGGATATGGAGCGCTTCGCCGGGCTTGAATATGAATATCACCGGAAAAAAATGATCTACATAGTTGACGATGACAAGGAACAGAAGAAATACCTATCATCTTCCTCACCGGAAAAAACGACAGGAATCATGTATTTCGTATTCTTGAGTACAAGCCAGATGGCTATCTTTTGAAAACATCCAGAAAAGATACCCTTTTAGATGCACTCCACAGGTTTTTCTCAGAGCAGCTCTACAAACTGTCTCTTTAAGCCTTTTGGCAAAACATACACGGCATCGGCGGCTGATCACAATACTGCTCCCGGCAACAGGAAGATACAAATTATCGAAAAAATTACACGCTACACCGGTACAGCAAATTACAAATACACGGAAGATATCTATGTATTGAAATGCGCCGTACCGGTGCAGCCGCTTAAGCTTCTGTCAATGCTTCCCCTATTGTTACGGGAATCTCACCATCTATCGGAGTTCTTTCCAGGATCTTTCTGCTTATACGATGCCTCTTTTCAAGAAGAATAATGATGGTTGATCCACCGTATTCAAAATACCCCTTTTCTGTACCTGTAAGAGCCGCATAGCCGGGGCGGCATTCATCAGAATTGGATATCTTCCCTACGAGCATTGCTCCAACCTCCATCTGAACAATTACTCCCAAAGAATGATTTGTAATGACCGTATATTCCCTGGTGTTCCGGGTATAGACTTTCTGACTCCTTACAGCAACAGGCCTTACGCAGTGGAGCACGCCATCAATCCTTCTCTGACCTGTAATGCGCCCGCCGGCACAATAGCAGTATCTGTGGTAATGGCTCGGAGTGAGTCTGAAAATAAGAGCCATACCATCTGAATAACGGGCTGCCAGCTCACTGTCTCCAAGCAGCTCGGCTATACTGTATCTGCTATGTTTTGTATTTATTATGGAATCCTTCACTATCTTTTTTATGCTGAGCAACCCGTCACAGGGACTTACCAGTGGCGAGTCTGTATCTGCATAATATCCGCCCTTAAGCTTTCTGATAAAAAAGTCATTAAAAGAGCTGTATCCCCCTTCAGGCACCTCATATCTGTCCATATCTATTCCGTTATTTTTTACAAAACCGGGAATAATGAGCCTTGAAGCTCGTGAAGACAGCAGCACTGCAGCAGCCTTTGAAACAATCGGAGCAGTACACACTTTAAGGCACGCTCTTCCGGGAATCGTCCCATACAAAAATATGACAGCTTTAGACTCTTTCTTCATACCAGATTCCTTCCAAGAAATAATACTACCAGAAATTCCAGAACGCCTACCATGATAAGGCAGACTTTCCCTACAAGACTTGGCTTCTTTATTTCAAAGGGCGAAAGAAATCCTGCGCCGCATACAACCAGTAAAACCATATATGAGATCATGCTATGGATCTTTCCGGAGCCGTTAAGCCAGAATACCAAAGGGAGCAGTATGGCAATTGAAGTAACCGGCAGCCCCTGATAAACTGTCCTCTTTTCATTTGTCTGCTGCTGGCGTTCCTCTTCAGTTACGTTAAAGTATGCCAGTCTGATAAGTGCAGCCAACGCAAAAATAGCCCCGATCACGCCCCCTGCAACGCTTTTTCCGGTGATAATATATACAAACAATGCCGGCATTACGCCAAAGCTTATAAGATCGCTGAGAGAATCTATCTGTATCCCAAATTTCTTTTCCGAAGGAGTCCTGTCCTTTGTATTTGCTACTGTTCCATCAAACATGTCGCAGACACCCGCAAGCATCAGAAAAAGAATCGCGTCATGATAGTTTTCATTTATTGACAGCAAAATGGAAATGAACGAACTGAGCATTCCTATATATGTAAGTACAACTGTATAATCATAATACCCAAGTAATCTCTTTGTTTTCATAGCCCCGCTCTCCCCTAAATCTGCACGCGATTCTTTTCGCTGCAACATCGTTCAAAAATATGAGTCGCCCAACAAAAACTCGCCAGTCCGCCAACTCATAATATTAATTTTAAGATATTATTGGATTAATTGCACTACAAAGGTTCAGTAACATTTAACATTTTGTCACTTAACCTCTTTTTATGTATTTACTCACTCTGAATTTTTAACATTATAGTCCCTGCTCCAATATCCAGGAAAAGCCCTTTGCAATTCTCAGATCAGCATCCCTGAAGTGATTCCCCTCATTCCATTCTAAAACACAATTGACTCCTCTCTCTTTTAGAAGATTTTCTGCAGACAAAATCCTGTCTCCAACAGTAGCCATAACAGGATTCTTAGCCTTCTCTTCTTTATTTCCAAGACTGAGGTAAACATTATTGCACATTATTTTGTTTTCCTTCATGAACTCGTCAAATCCGGGAAACCACATAGATGGAGATACCGCTGCTACAGCCTTGAACAGACCGGTCTTATACCCGGCCCAGAGAGAAAAAAGTCCCGCCAGTGAATATCCTCCGATCATATAGGTTTTGGAGTTGTCCTCGCAGTACATCATTATTTCTTCCAGTGTATCCTGCGCACCATCACCAAAGTCATCTTTCCCGAAAACTGCCGGCGCTCTCCATGGCGAAAGGTCCTTATTCCAGTCATTCACCTTAAAAGCTGCAAGCAAAAAATCCCTGTCGGTTCTTTTCCTGATTCTTGACATTACAGCTTCAATCATATCTATTTCATGCTCGTCAACCGGTTGTATAAGAACTATTTCTGATTTCTTTTTTCCATATTCAAAAATATTCATCATCCCTGCCCGCCTTTGTCCTTGTGAAAACAACAGCTTACGGAGTACTCTCTACAACTATTCCGGCTTCTTTATTGGCCTTGGCTCTTGAAATCAGCTCATCATAATCTGCGAGATTATAGCTCTCGTAAACCGGTGATTCAAGATATCCCTCGTTTATTTATCCAATAATCTCTGATCGTCTTGGATCTTCAACAGACAGATCAACACCTGTTATTCTCCAGTTGTTGTTTACAACAGGCTCGATTGGAGTGTTTTCCTGCACATATTCAACCAAAAAAGCAATCAGATTCATCGCGATCAGTGGCTGATGACAGCAGGAAAGCATTCAAAAATGAAATTATCCTTCTAAATCGTTAATAATGCAGCGGCTTTAGAAGGATAAATAATCATTCCATTTTATTGCTGATTTGAGCTTGGAGCAGCATCATTGCTGCCGGATGTCTCTGCTTTACCTTTCCTGATAAGAATGAAGAAAGTCAACCCGATAAGAACGCCCACAATAGGATAAAAGCGATTCAGACGTCCGTGTATGACTCCCGGAAACCCAAGCAAAAACACCAGATAAAGGACAACTTCCAGGATGACTATGCTAAGAGCAGCAATTTCCTGACCCGGCCTTCCAAGACGTTCAGCTGTTAAAACGCAGCTGCATGCAAGTAAAATCAGTATGAATCTAGCGTCATAGCCAACTAATGGAATAATTCCTATAGTTACAAGAATTGTTGCACGTAACGCTTCAATTACAGCATAGGCATATAGTGCCACCTTCAGGTATCCTATACCGCCTTTCTTCAGATGAAGGCAGATATTGACCAGCAGATAAATGCATATCAGCGCCTGCCCTGCATATATTATCTGGCGATAAATGTTTGCAACCCTTACCAGTCCTATGACACTGAAAATCAGTGCCACAGCTGAAGTTAATATAGGAAGATATTCAATCACTCCGCCATTTTGGGAAATTTCTGTACTGTTTGTTTCTGTCATTACTCTTTTCCTCCAAAATCATGAATTTAAGCGTGAAGAATCCTTTCCGAAGTCATGCCGGTGATGGCAGTACATAAAATTCAGTTGTCAGCCAAACCGCTGCAAACTACGGCTATCCGGCTCAGCAATTCACTTGCTCCTGCCTGACTGACAACTGAACTGTATCTTATGGCTGGATTTGTAGCACCAATTTATATTTTAAGCCGCCTTATCCTGTTCATATTCTTCCAGCAGGTTATCATATTCTCCTATTGCCTCTGTAAAGCGGTTTAAAATATCCTCTGCTGAGTACATACCATTTTCATCAGCAGTTAATCCTTTCAGCTTCAGATTATATATGGCCGGCGGAGTATCCTCTGAAAGGCCGCTCATCTCGCGGAGCTGATCAGTCTTCAGATATACAAGGTCGAGACTTATAAGATCTTTACCCTCGCTGTCTTTCCATTTGCTGATAACAATCTTTGATCCGATAGGTGTCTTTTTCTCTATTGCTTCAGGAAGAGAATACTCTTCGACCTGTAATGCTGAGAGAACACTTGCAAGATTGGAATCATGTCCGCACAGGAAGGAGAACTGCCGGCCATCTGTGGTAAGTTCACTCTTAAGCTCTTCCAACAGGGGATGTGCTACATTAGTCGCTACCATCGGATCTGTATAGAGTACATCAACGTATAAATCTTTTATCTCGGATATAGCTTCCCAGTCTTCATAAGACAGGTCATGACCAAAAGCTGCTGCTTTTAAATCGGGTTCTTCATAATACTGAAGTACCAGTGCATCAGCAACCTGACAGGCAGTTTTTAGTGATCCTCCAATAGCGGGTTCTTTTCCTTCTTCAAAAGTAACCTCCGGAGCCTCCGCTACAAATCCGGTGAATTTTCCGCTCTTGTAATCGTCTGAGTCCTTCGCATCAATCACTTCTTCTAAAAGAGAATAGTTATCACTGAGATCTGCAACAACAGAATCATAGTTTTTATGAATCTCACTTGATGCATCCTCTGCATAATCATCAGACACAAAAGTAGTAACCGGATTAAACACAGGATCGATTGTATCAAAATCGACCTTGTATTCTATCTTCACGTTGTCTACCGGAAGAAGCCCTGCACCAAAGAACTGTGAAGTTGCGATGGTCCTTTGCTTGGCATTGGCATAAACTCGCACTGCCCCATCAGCCGGTCTGTAATTTTTTTCAAAAAGACCTTCTTTTTCAAGCCATTTCCTGAAATACTGTCCCATCTGGGTCTCAAGATTTCCGCCCTTAACCGAGAGCTGACTTGCATCAGCAGACCACTCAAACCATTTGTGTGGTGTAATGGTATCGAGAGCTGATCCTTCAGTAGATAAAGGCGCACGAATATTGTGTCTGCTGAGCACAACCACCTGTTCAAGGGTACATCCCTCATGAGAAAGTGTAGTTCTCAAATCTTCATCAGCTGCCGTTGCTTCTGCCTTTTTATCC
This sequence comes from Butyrivibrio sp., assembly GCA_024694565.1. Lineage (GTDB taxonomy): Bacteria > Bacillota > Clostridia > Lachnospirales > Lachnospiraceae > Butyrivibrio. Next base: position 14,982 of record JAILJR010000180.1, read on the forward strand.
TCAAACTGAACAATATTACTGTTTGATGTATCTTCTGTTTGTACAGCTTCCGGTTCTGTGTATTGTACATCTCCTCTGGTGATGCCATCCGGATATATCTTGAGGAAGTCGTTTTTCATAGAGACAGGAACATACCCTTTTTCAGAATATTCAGCTGACTTCTCTGCCCAGTCCTGCTTTCCCCATTCACGCTCTGCATCATCTGCTACAACCATGTAGGCCTCTGATGGGTATGGATTTCTTCTGTCAAGAGTATAATTCATCATACTGGTATCACTGCCACTGTTGCCAAAAGCCAGTACCGGAATCTGACCAATCTCTCTTTCAATCCAGATAGTTTTATTTGCATTCAGATTCTTCTGTATAAATCCTCCTGTAAACACAAGCTCATCGCCATCTGAGTACTTGAAATCCATGTTTGATGGTACGTCCTCATATCCTTTGACCTTTACTTCGAACTCTGATCCGATAACATGAGCAGGTGAGACATAAGCACTTATAGGGGAATGATCAATGATAGCTCTTGAAGTAGTGCGCTCTGTCCCGCTGACAACATAAATTGTAAAGTCATTGTCATAGAGGTACTTCACGACCTCTACCATAGGCAGATAAAACCCGTCAATGTAGCGCATATTGTTAAAGCTTTCTGTGTATTTCTGACCAAACTCCACAGCATAATCATACAGCTCCTTAATGGTCATTCCCGCATAGGCCTTGGCAAAATTTCTTGCCAGCTCTTCTCCTGCCGTATACCCGGGTTTAATCTCGGCAGCCGCTGCCTTTAATTCATCCGAAACTCTCTCAGGATGATCCTTCAGGCAGAAATTGATGAACATCATAGTGTCATAGTAAGTATAAAATGTCTCGCAGGTCAGTGTGCCGTCCATATCAAACACGGCAATTCTGTCCTTTTCCGGAATGAAGTTTTCTGTGTCCTTCTTATTGGTAACCTTCGTGACATAGTTTCTAAGGCTCTCTGCCACAGCTGAATCAGGTGCCCAATATTGAGAAAGAGCTTTAGGACTGGCGCTTTTACCGCATCCTGTCATTCCTATACTGCAGATAAGCATCGACATGATAAGCAGTATGGACATAATAGATTTCTTCCGTATCATTTTGCTTTTTTCCTTTCCGTATTATTTTGCTTCCTTTCCTTTTTTCTGTTTTCTATTTACAGCCTTTATGCAACAGGCTCCTCTGCCGGATCGCGGTTCTCTTCAGCATTTACAGGAAGAAGATCATTATTCATTATTTCTTCCTCTTCTTCTTCTATGTATTCGCCCTCCGGATCCTCTTCTAATTCATATTCTTCTGAAACCAGCTGTCCTATCAAAGCGATCTGGTCGTCATTGAGTTTCTCGAAATCAATATCAAGCGGTCCTTTACCGGTATCAAGTCCCCCGTTATAATCATTTTCACTTGTGTGATACCCGGGTTCTGAATAGTACGGATCGGTTCCGGCAATATCACCTCCGAAGCCCAAAACATAACCTGTTTTTTCAGGAGTCCATCCACCTTTGCCATCTTCCGACTTTATATACTCTGTTACATTTATATTTGTTTTCAAAACCAAACTATCAGCACCGCCCTCGGGTGTAGTGAAATATCCCTCTTCTATACCATCCAGATCCTCAAGCTTCTTTTTACTGGCTATGATGTTTCCTTCAGCGTCTTCTACCTCTGCCATAACATAATGATATGCTGATATTGCAATAACATTGTCTACAAGACTGGCGTCTCCATTATTCAAAGTAACCGTACCACTGTAGTCGTAATTATTATTATCTCTGAGTTTGAATAGATGGTACGCATCTTCTCCCTTCTCTTCCACAGTTAAGGTTTCACCACTGTTCGCATCAGGTATTTCAATACTCTGAATATATCCTCCACAAATTGAAAGAATATCTTCTGTATTTATAGACTTCGGATTCTCAAATACAACGTTTATTGCTTTTTGTTTATCATTGTCGCTAGCCTCCAGCTTCGATTTAAGCACAAACTGCCAGTCTTTACTGCCTTTTTTGGCATCCGTTCCACTTTCAAATACCGTTCCTTCAAGACTCATTCCGGTAATAACACTGTTTCTGGCACTTGTCACGTCAAGAGTTATAGTATTGGTATCAAGTGCAACATTGAAATCCTGAAGCGCTGACTCCGCACAGACCATATTGACAGCAAGGTATGTTTCATCCTTGTCGCCTTCATTGAAGGCCTTAAAGTATTCCTTGTGAATCGCGGCAACCTGTATTGAACCCTGCGTCTCAAGAATGTCCATCAATGGATTTCCTGTTGAATGCTGCGGTGCAGTCATTCCAACCTCTTCATAGCTGTCAGCCACCTTAAATGTGATATATGCGTAATCCCTGCCGGCATCTGATATTACGCTGAAATCCCCATCTGTTCCTTTTTCAAGCGTAATCAGCTTGGAGTACATTTTTGTCTCAGTAAGTTCCTTAGCCAGTTCTACCATGTTATCCCTGTATCCGCCCGCAGTGTTGTAATAATTCACAAAGGCATCCACAAATCCAACATAATCCTTTAAATCGGAATTGGCATAAAACTCATAGTACTTTGACTTCTTATACTCCTCATCTGTGGTCTGCAATGGCAAATAAATTGAACTTCCGTAGATATAATCCCTTTTACCTGTGTTTCCCGTTCTGACATCAGTCCAAATGTCTTTCGCACTGTCGATATTATAGTTAAGACTTATTGATCCATCTTCTCCTTCTTTCTCAAGTGCAGCTAATCCATACATATTCTGAATGGATAAATAAGAAATAAATCCGGTATCCAGTACTTCATCAAGAGCTGTTTTGATCTTGTCAAGTATAGCAATATCAGCATCGCTGTAGTTCCCTGCCGTGTAATTAAGTGCATCCAGATTTGTCTTCAAAAATAACATGAATTCACCTATATCCACAAATCCAGTCGTTTCCACAATCGACGAAGCTTCTGAGCCTCCTCTTACAGTCGGATAACAGGAAATCGCTGCTTTTCGTATAGCCTTAAAGACATCATCCCTGACAGCCTGTGAATACTCTGAAGAATTAAGAATATCTGTCAGATTCCTTGAAAGCACATTGATCCTGCTATACATGTCGTCCATGTCATCTGAAGAAAAGACTGCCATAGAGCCAATTTGAGAAAGCGTGTGCTTGCTTCCTTTATGCCACGTCGTTTCTGAATATCCCTTGTCTATTTCGATTGCAATGTTCTTATCAGAATCATTATTGCCAACTCCGCTGTTTATTGTATTCAGCAATTTTCCATATTCCACAGTACCATATGTTATCTCCTCAGACGCAAGCATATACCTGTAATAGTCCTTGAGATTATATGCAAGCTCTGTAGATCCCATAAGACATGCATCAAACATAATAAGCCCAAACTTTCCGTCACTTGCTGTTCTTCCTTTATTTGAATAAAGGTCAGTGGCTGCAAGAGCCCCCTCCAGCTCCGGAGTTGTAAGGCTGCTTCCTTTTATCAAAGTTTCCCCCTCAACAACCAGACTGTCTGAGAAGCATATTCCACTCTGCACTCCACCGCCATGATCCGATAATATAAGACCATAATCCTGCGCCGGAAATAGATTGGTTGAAAGGTTAATAAACCCTGCCAGCAGTGAAGGATCTCCCATATCTATAGCAGTTGTTGCAGACAGCTGTATCAAAGAGTCCTTAGTGATAATGTCATCAATCCTCAGCCCTTTAACCTTATTATCTACGTCCTCCTGCGTGCCAAATAAAAATGGCCTGTTTGCAGCGCTCAGTACATCTACTTCTGAAAGTCTTTGCCTTACATCATCTGAAAGACCTTCCGGATTCAGGTAATAAATACCTGTTTTCAGACCGGATAAACCTATAGATGGTTCAGATGAATCTTTATTCACATAAGTGCTTTTATAGTCTGTCGTTCCTCCTACGCATAAGATTACATTCACATTGCTTGCATCACCTTTTATTATATCTGCCAATTCAATAGTTACTTTACGATAGTTTTCCTTGCGTTCCAGGTCTGTTCCACAAAAATATATCATCAAAGTGTATTTCTTTCCTTTTGCAAGCTCCCTGACTTTTTCATAGTTGTCACCAAAGAATACCACATCTACTTTTTCTCCGGCATTTGGATTACTGAACGCATCGCTTGCTTCAAAAGAGAAAATTGATATTCCCGATGAATTTTCGTAAAGCTTATAAGGTGTAACCTTCTCGGTCTTGGCATTGATATATGGCGATTTTGGAGTTGGTGTTGGTGTTGGGGTTGGGGTTGGCCTTATGTCTCTGGAAGGATCTACATAATCATCATCATCATCATCGTAGTCACTATCATCAGAGCCGGTTCCATCACCACCCGGATTATCATCATCTGATTCATCGTCATCATAATCGTATTCATTTTCTGTTGTTTTTGGTGTTGTTTTTGATGCTCCCTCACCCTTATCCGGAGAAGCTTCTTCATCTTTAGAAGATTTAGGATCTGATAGTAGTTCGGGATCTGTATACCCGTCTTCATCCTCATCACCATACACATAGAGAACATAAACAGACGGATCATCCTCAATTTTTCCCTTTGAATCAGTAGGTGCCGCAAATGATACAACAATATCGTTGGTATGATTCCTTCCCGTTCCCTTTACATACCTGTCAAAAATAGCTTCCGGAAGAGGTTTTGAGTCAAAAAGTACATCAACTAAAATTCCCGGCTTTGAGATGATCACCTCAACAGGATCAAACTCAGTCTTTGATCCTCTTGCCTCATATACTCCGATTTCAAGGTAGTGGTCAAGAGCATATGCCTCAATATCCCCGACTCCTGCATTTTCAGCAGCCTTCCTTACATCCGGATTTGCTTCAAGGTACTTTTTTACATCAAAGAACTTAAAACCTGCCTTTTTGTAGTTCTTCTGATAATAATCCTTTGAAAGCTTAATATAAAGGCGTACTTTATTGGTCGGCGACAAGGCTTTTACAAGCTCGGAAGCAGCATCCTTATCCGACTGTTTGCCGCTCTTCTTTGCAGTCATTACAGCAGAATACGCCTTATCAACTGCTCCCTCATTGTAAGCTGCACTTTGGAATGTTATTCCGACTGCATTATCTGCATAAGAAATACTGCCCGGCAGCGCAGAGAAAGCAAGCGCAAAAGAAAGCAAAGTAGTAAGCAACTTTGTTTTAATAGATTTCCTGAACATAATTCTGTTCCCCCATTCATAAATGTGCCAAAGACCCCTCCCGGCCTTCATAATACACCATCCATCTTTGGCATTATAATGAGCTGCCCGACAAAAGCTCATTACCATTACATATATTATACAAAAATAAAAGAAATCTGCATATTTCATTATGCAGATTTTCTTATTTTCGCCCATCTCTTTACCAGATTCTGTAATTACCTGAAAGAGCCAACAAAGCAAACATATAAAGACAATTATCGTAATAACGGCGGCTTCCTTTTCTGAGCGGCTGATTCCAGAACCATTTAACCCATTTGGCTGCCAAAGCAAAATCGCTGTCATCCTCATTGCTATACGGTGCAGCAAGCGCTCCCTGTGCTACAGTTGCCAGCAGGCCGAGGGGGTGCAGAACCGGACGCTCTGTGGGTGTCCCGTCAATCTTATAGGCACATCTGACCGCTTCAAGATCTGTTCCGAAATATTTCATAATTCGTATAGGAACATTTAACTGGCCATGATCTTCTCCAAACCACTCGGCATCAAGCCCGATATTAGCCGCTGTCCTGTAGGCATCGCTGAAAAAATCTCCAAAATATCCCCAAGGCATTTCTTCTGACACAGGCTGACCGTCAAAATGCGCATACTCACTGCATAGACCTGTTTCACTGTTGCAGCATTGTACAAGATACTCTCTGCTTGCCACGGCTGCTTTCTTCCAGAACTCCCTGTCTTCCTCGTATGACCACAAGGAAAAGAGCTCATAGAAATGGGGCAGGTGATAAGAAGGATCTGTAAAAGAACTGCCCGGCACAAAAAGAATCTGATGGTTTTCATGGTTCCACATAGGTTGTCCCTGGCGATCATTCTCACCTTTGTGCAGACAGGCTCTGAGTATCTCTTTTGCCTCCCTGCTGTATTCAAAAATCCCTTCTCCATCGCCCCATCTGTGCGAAGCAAAGAAAAGTGCCATAGCATAAAACTCTTCTCCATCAGGAGCCGGTCCATAGGCATTTTTTGTTCCATCAGTCTGGCATGACCAGGCAAAATATCCTTCATTTTCACCATCCTGCATAAACATATATGTTTTGGACCATTTCCAGATCCGATCAAATTCTTCCTTCTTATCGAGCTGAACACACATCATCATGCCATAGGACATTCCTTCGGTTCTGGCATCGTTATTCCCTGTGTCAGTCAGATATCCCATCCCATCAGGCGCTTCATTGTATATTCTCTCTTTTTCATCGTAGAAAAATGTTCTAAAAGCGCTCTCCAGGCGATCATCAATTTCCTGCTGACCTATTCCCACTTCTTTAAAAATATTTCTATATGTTTTTGTTTTAAATCCAGACATAAAAAACCTCCAGTACTTACAGCGCGCAGTTAACGTTATCAATTCCAACTATACAGTTTATGTACCGGAGGTGTCTGCTTTAATTTTGTCATGTTGTTCCTATTTTTTGCCAATCTGCATGCAGCTCATACTGCCTTTACCAACCTGTCTGCAAATCTCACAAGTGCAGACTCTATCCTGTCCATATCAACCTCTCCGAATCTATCATAATCGTCTACATGACAAGCCCTGTCATCGATATATACATCACATGTGATCTTCCTCGAATTCGATCCATATAATTCAACTATCTCAGGAAGATTGTCATTTACCGCATCAAAACTAAGGCCATATCTGCCGCAAAAGTCAACCGCATCATTTAACGGTTTTCCGGCTCTGCATGTCCAAAGTATAATCTTGTCTCCATTCATCTGTCTTCTGAGAAGAAAATCAACAAGTCTCTTGTTTACAGGTCCCACTGCAGGAAATTCTCCAAATGAAAGAGTTCCGTCAAAATCAACACCATATGTCATGTATCCGCCCTCCGTATTCCATTACTTCTTTGATTCCAGAAACCATTTTGCCCCTGAAGGGCAGTCCTCGTAATAAAGGTGGATTTCTTTTCCATCAACAATACATGTGTACATTATCCCGGCCCCACCGGCCCTTCTGCTTGCCCCCGGAACACAATCCTTGACCCTTGATATCTCATACCTTGTCCCGTCCTCCCACTCTATGGACAAAGGCCTTACGATGCCCTCATCAGTAAACTTGACTATTGTTTCTACATACACTTTATGCCCTATTCTTATCGCCATGACCTTTATACTCCCTGGTGTACCGTGACCTGACTTGATCCGATAGTATGCGGATACAAGTACTTTGCTTAGCGATGCCGGGACTTCAACCCTTACCTGCTGTCATCGATAACCTTATTCCCATTTTGAAAATATCCGACAGGATGAATCATGTGGTCTTCTGCCCTGGCATCAAGTCCTGATAATTCCCTGTCATAATACATGATGCCCCGAAGAACTGATTCATATCCGAAGCGTCTTCGTATATCAGTAACAGCAAGATCTGCCCTCAGATACTTCTCTCTAAGTTCCTCACTGTTAAACAGATCTGTCTGATGCGGCGTTGTTTCAGGGACAAGATTTGACACCCTGACCCCGACACTCCTTATTGGATGCTCCCAGCTGTAATTATTTCTAAAAAGCTCAAATGCATAACCGGCGATCTCCTCAGAAATATTGGTTGCAATCTTTATCCGGTGCTGCCTTGTAAAACTGAAAAGGCCATTGTCCCGCACACTGATTCCAATTACATCTCCGATAAAATGACTCTCCCTAAGTCTTGCAGCTACACTCTCCGACAAAAGATATATGACCATTCTCACATCATTATTATTGACAAGATCTCTCGGTGTTGTAGTGCTGTTTCCGACACTTTTGATCGGTGCATACTCACCTATGGCAGCAACCGGGGTCTGATCCTCTCCCCTTGCAAAGGCATAAAGGACATATCCGATCTTTCCAAAGATGCGGTGCAAAAACTCAGGATCGGAATTTGCCAGATCTCCTATGGTAAGGATTCCATATTTCCTGAGCTTTAGCTCCGTTCTTCTTCCAACATATAGAAGATCTGAGACGGGACTATTCCAGAGGATGTCTCTGTAATTATCACGCGTTATCTGTGTTATGGCATCAGGCTTTTTGTAGTCAGAGCCGAATTTGGCAAAAATCTTATTCCAGGAAACTCCGATAGAAACTGTTATCCCCAGTTCCCTGTTGATGCGGCCCGATATCTCTCTTGCAATAGCCATTCCGTCTGATGTCCTTAACATCTTTGCAGATTCAGTGATGTCCAGCCACGATTCATCCAGTCCATAGGGTTCGACAAGATCCGTATAGTCCCCATAAATCCTCCGTGCCTTCTTCGAAAATCTTATATACTCATCGTAGTGGGGTGAAACAAAAACCACATCCTTGCAAGCCTGCCTCGCCTGCCACAATGCCATACCGGTTTTGACACCGCGCTTTTTGGCAATATAATTGGCAGTAAGCACTATCCCATGACGGGCCTGCGGATCTCCGCCAACTGCCATGGGGATATTCCGCAGTCCCGGATCATGCAGCATCTCAACAGCAGCGTAGAAACAGTTGCAATCCGAATGAAGTATTATCCTGTCATCCATGCCATACCCCCTTCTCTCGCGCATATGTTTGCAAACATCTGTTCTTTTATATACTAATTATATGAACGCCTGTTCTAGAAATCAAGCACTAGATATTGTACTGTCCTTTTTATAGGACACAATTGGTGTTTGCCTCACAGGCAATAAAAAACTCCCCAAATGCCACCGCATCCGGGGAGTTATTTAGCGTGAGTTTTTCCGTTTAAACAATTGAATACTGCATGAACTCATACTTCAGCTGTGTTCCTTCTGAAATACCTTCAGGTAAAAGAGCTCTCGCTACCAGCTTCAGATCATCAGATTCAATATCTGTTCTTTTTAAATTGGCATAGTCGCCGTCTATGCTGACAACTGTGTAATACCAGGTTTCCATAGTTTAATCTCCCTTCTTCTGATCCTTGGAAATCTCCTTCTTAAAAAATCTGTTCATAGCTCCATGGTTTACTTCCGGAGGTCTTTCTATCTCAGCGTATCCGCTCTTTTCATAAATATGGATCGCGGCCTGCAGATTATCATGTGTCTCAAGATATGAATATTTAAATCCGGCTTCCTTCATCTTATTTTCTATAAATGAGACCAGGTCATATCCCAGTCCTTCACCTTTTGCCGAATCATGTAAATACAGTTTCTGGAGCTCGGCTGTCTCATCAGACGATTCAAACCGGGAAAAGCCAATGCCTCCGACAACATTTCCGTCAGCATTTTCAATCACAAAGTATCTTCGATCCGGCTTTCCGTAATAATCACTTAAATGATCAAGTCCATCATCAAAATACACTGTTCCCGGAATATCCAGACCGTACTTTTGCAGATTATCCCTTATCAGATTCGCCACCGTACTATTGTCCGCGGCTGTCATTTCTCTAAATTTTAACCTTGTATCATTCATTGCCATCATTGCCCGCTGCTAAAACACTCTTTGTATATGACGCCCACATCTTTAATATAGAAAACTTACGGATATTTTTCAAGGCACTTAGCGCACGTACTTTGAGCGCTTAGTACCGCTGCGTTTTTCACGAAGCGAAAGCGTCACCCCGGGCAGACTTACACTTGCGGCGGTCTGCTCCGGCCGGCTGGCAATTGAATTGTAAAAAAATGTTACGTCTCCGTTGCCAAAATACCGTCAAAGTCGTATATAAATATGTGTGTATCAGAAATACCTGCCGAAGCATATTGAAATTACCGGTTACTAATGCAGAACAAACCACCATCACCAATCCGGTAAAGGAAATAGTTCCAAGCAGAATCTCTATAATCAGGAGCGTAATATGCCAGAAGAATATTTTTTTTATAATAACGAAACAGGCGAAACACAAAAAGTATCAAAGGACAAATACCAGACCATTCACACTGAAAGGTACCAGAATGCACAAAGCCCTGAAGAAAAGAAGCAGGCTACACTTGACTATCTGAATGGAATCAGATCAAATACCAGGGCAATTCTTCCAAACCATCTTGAAATGCTGAACAAAGCAGGTGATAGCTATAAAGACCGACTTAATCACGAGCAGCGGATTTTTAACAGCAATTATCCTCTTAGCGAGCTTGGAAAAAAGAAGCAAAATGCTATGGACATTTTTGATGCAGAATCTGAATTCCAGAAAACGCAGGACAAATACGTCTCCAGGCTTCAAAAAAAGTCAACTCTTGGAAAGGATAGATTGAAGGGCATTTCAGCATTTTTAACCGGCAACAGGCAGAGCGATGAAGAACTGGCCTTTGCATGGATTAGTAGAAAATCAGATCCCGAAGGTTTAAAAAAAATAATTTCAGGCTGTATCACCGAATTTCTCAAGCTCCCATTAGATGCACTTGACATTTCCACAGACAGAAACCTGGCTGAAAATGCTATAGTTCTTGAGAAAATAAACGCCCAGTATAAAGCTATCACAGATATTATCTCTGACAACAGAGATGTTTATGACAGTCTGCCTGAGGATGTCAGAAACAGCTTTGAGAATAAGATAGGGCAGGTCAACGGCCTTGTTAATTATTATCGCCTGATGCGTGAGGTTATTACAAATCCATATTATATTACTCACGAAAATGGCGAGCTTTCCAAAAGAGAGCACGAACATGACTCGCCGGCACAAAAACAGCTCTTCTCGCTTCTATCACAATCAGAAGCAGGTCTTTTGGCATTTAGGAATATCGGTGCCAAAGAACTTGATAATAAGCTTAACAATATGATGGGTGCGATGCGCAGTTCAGTCGTCAAAGACGAACAGCTAAAGCTTCAGAAGGAGCTGGCAGACAGAGAGCAGCAGATTGACAAAATGGGCTTTTCTGAATATCTTAATTACCTTGAGAACAAGGGAAGTTTAGACGGCATGAAAAAAAGTGTCGACAAAAGCTTGTTTAACCGGGCAATAAACTCGATAGTAGCCCTAACTCTCCCTGACAATGTAGAAAATGGAGCTGATTCTCTGATTTCAATTCTCAATCAGCTTGAATTTGTAAGTAATCTCTCACAGGAAAAGATCGACCACCAGAACTATTATAATTTGGAGCATGACTACCGCCAGATTGCCATCATGGAAAAGGTAGTGACCCTGAGCGGCCCCCTGAAGACAATGAAGAGAACAATTCTCGAAATTGTAAATGTATCTGATAAGGGCAAGCTTATTGCAAAAAAGAACACCCCGGAAGAGACGCGTTCCCTTCAACAGAAGTATCAGGAAGCACTCACTGAATATAAGAAGATTATGAAAAGCGTTACAGAATTAAGAAACGGTGCTTACCTTAACCTTGCTTCTGACGACACCTTCACCGAACAAAAGGATAAAAACAGCCTTCCCACGCTTTCCAAGGCAGAAGCTGAAAACCAGCTCAAAGATCTGTATCTTGCCCTTGCACAAAATGAGTTTTCAGATATTTCCATTTACAGAAATGCAAAAAAAATCATTGACCTTAACGCAAAATGCAAAGACATCATTACCGACGGTGAGCATGATCAGCTAAAGGCGCTTGCTGAACTTGCTCTTGAAATCAGTATCAATAAGAGAAGAAAGGATCTTGATTGTGCCCTTTCGCAGGACAATATTCCAGCTGAGGACCTTAAGCGTCTTACTGCTGAAAAAGAAGAGCTTGAAAAAATCTCATCTCCCAATAAGACGGCTGCAAGGGAAGAGGCATTAGAAAAATGCAGAAAAATTCAATATAATCTAAGGCTTGAAGCCCAGAAGGAAAAATTTGATTCCGAAGATTTAAAGGCTATTGCCGTTAACCATCTCTATCAGGACCAATGGGCACAGAATGCCAAAAAGGCCGAAGAGACTGGTAGCTTTTTTGACAGATTCAAGATAAGAACATACTCCAGAATCACAAGATTTTTAAGCTGGGCAGCAAGTATAACACGAAGCAAAGTCCATGGCTCTCAGTTATATGACCAGTCAAAAGCCGAACTGGCACAATTGCCGGCTGAGCTCAGAAATTTTGGAGAAGAGGGTGCAAATCCGGTCATAACTCATGGCGATGGGAATTATGCTCCCAAAATCGAACTTAATAAGTATTTCAAGGATCCAATGAAAATGCAGCTCTTAGGTGATTATCAGAGCATTAAATCTCTGATGAACGACGAAACAGTTTACCCTCAATGTATCACAGATGCCGTAGATGCCCTTTCCAGCTATTCCCAGGTGAGGGGAGTCGTAAACAATAATACATTTGAAATGGAGCAGGCTTTCCTATGCAAATTCAGAGACAGTGTGAATGCTCTTCTGAAGGATTCAAAGGCAATAAGTGATTTCCCAGCCCTGACGGAAAAAATCAAAGATGCCAACCAACATTTAGAGGAACAATGCAACGGAAATCTCAGAAGCCAAATGACCCAGGAAGAATATGAAGCTGCAAAAGAGTCAACTGCCATATATACAACCATGACCTACTTTGGTGACACTGAGGAAAGCAACGTAAAGGATATTCCTCTCTTTCCTCACGCCCCTCAGCTTAATGACATCAAACAAGGAGTACTTGGAAACTGCTATATGGTCGGCTCAATACAGTCACTGCTAATTAAAAATCCTAAGGCGATACAGGATATGTTCCATGACCTGGGCGATGGCAATGTTCTGGTTCGTTTTTATGCTGCTTTTGGTATTGTCGATGGTGCATACAGGCGTATAGATGACCCCACGCAAATGTCAGAGGCCACAATTCGCCCGGTATACATCAAAGTAAGAAAGCATTATACTGCCGGTGAAGAAGGAAGTGGCTACTGTATGTGGATGCAGCTTTTAGAAAAAGCCTATGCAGCCGCCGGATTTAATAATGGAAAACCCGATATCGATGAAAACGGTGAGCTCCATAATCTTAATGCTGAACTGATCAATGGCGATCCGGCTGATGTGCTCTTCCATCTTACGGGAAATAAACATTCAATGCTTGAAGGAGAAGACTATCTTGAAGTTGATGCAAAGCCTCAGTCAGTAATAATTAATGACGCCTTCTCCAAGTCATTTCAGAAAAAGCTGCTTTTCAGTGGTATCCCGGCGTATTTGCATGATTCCCTTTACAACGAGCTTTTTAAGAATGACAAAGATATTTCACTTAAATGGAATGAGGACTATCTCAAAACTGCTGTAAATAAAGTGATTGGTAATGAATCCAAGATAATTAGTAACATTATAGATATTTTTAAGCAACTTGAAGCGGAAGGAATAATAAATAGCAAAGAACATAGTATCCTGTATAATGACCTATATACACAATACCAATCTATATTGTCAGAGAACTGGTACAAGGATTATCCAAAAACTATTCTTAAGAACTTAAATAATCCCGGTTACAATTTCCAAAGACGCATTGATGATCCATTATCACCTATAGAATTGTTAAACGATATAAGCACAGCCATAAAAAATGATAAAAGCTCGAATAAAGAAAATGCCAAAGAAGATAATCACTCGAATAAAGAAAACGCCATAGAAGATGTAAAGCTCTCCTCTGGTAATCTTTTCCATACGATTTGCAATATGCTTTATGGCGATAAAACTTATTACGAAAGAATACAAGCTGATAAGGAGCCTGAGTGTAACCAGCTTATATTCTCTACACAAAACCTGCTGTTACAAAACCCTCAGGAGCGGTATGCGCAGAAAGAGCTTGGATATCTGCGTAAAATAAAAGAAATACTCTCTAAAGACCAGGCTGTTCCTTTGGCCAGCAATAGCGGACATGTTATGACCGCCCTGGATGTGCAGTTGTATAACGATAAGTGGTTTGTTCTTATAAGAGATCCGTTTAACACTTATCGGTATGAATATACCCAAAATGAAGATGGACAGATTAAGAAAAAATCCTATGGACTGGGCAGCGCAATGTACAACCACAGAAGTCTTAAAAAGCTCTCTCCCGAATTAAAGCATGGTTTCATGGGAACCAGCTGGTGGGAGCTGAAGGATGTCTACAGCCAGTTTACAGGCAATATAGTAGAAGAAACCAAATGATAACCACAAGGAGCTTCCCGCTTTATGCGAGAAGCTCCTTATATTTTCAGACTTCTTTTCCTATCATGAACTAATCATTCAGGGTCTGGCTTATACCTGTATTTTAGATTCCTGTTCTGTCCAGGACTTCCTTAACCGTCCTTACCGGTATAATCTCAAGATTGTTCTTTACCTCATCTGCTACATCTATAAGATCCTGTTCATTCTCAGCGGGGATAAGCACAGTCTTTACACCACTTCTGAGAGCAGCCATAAGTTTTTCAGGGAGCCCTCCTATTGGCATTACAAGTCCCCTTAACGATACCTCTCCTGTCATTGCAATTCTTGGGTTCACATCATGACCTTTGACCAGTGATGCAATCGCTGTTGTCATGGTTATACCCGCTGAAGGCCCATCCTTTGGCACTGCTCCATCCGGCACATGAATATGAATATCATTTTCTTCAAACAGCTTTGCACTTTCAGGATAAAGTGATTTCACAAGACTTATCGCTATCTGAGCCGATTCCTTCATCACATCCCCAAGCTTACCTGTTATTATTATTCCACCCTTTCCCTTTGTAAAAAGAGTTTCAATATAAAGTATCTCACCACCAACCGGTGTCCAGGCCATACCTGTCACAACGCCCGCCTTCTGCTTATCAGGTACGTTCTCTCTATGTACCGGCCTCATATCGAGATCTGTCCTCAGCTGTTCTTTAGTTATATTCAGCTTTTTATTTCCATCACCGGAAATCAGAACAGCAGCTCCACGGCAAAGAGAATCTATTCTCTTTCTAAGCCCTCTCACACCGGCTTCTCTCGTATACTCCTCGATAATAGTTTCCAAAACCTCGTCAGATACATCAAGTACATCTGCAGAAATCCCCATTGATGACATCGACTTTGGCAAAAGATGCTTTCTGGCAATTTTCAATTTCTCATCAGGTGTATATCCTGTAAAATTAATCACCTCCATTCTGTTCAGCAACGGCTCCGGAATTGTATCAATACTGTTTGCCGTGCATATGAACATGACGTCGGAAAGATCATAGGGAACGTTCATGTAATGATCCGTAAAAGTATTGTTCTGCTCGGGATCAAGCACTTCAAGTAAAGCGCTTGCCGGATCTCCATTATATGACTGGGACAGCTTGTCAATCTCATCAAGCACCATGACAGGATTAGTCACACCGCTTTTACTTATGGCATCCATGATCCTTCCGGGCATTGCTCCGATGTAGGTACGGCGATGTCCCCTTATATCTGCTTCGTCTCTTATACCTCCAAGACTCACCCTGACGTATTCCCTTCCAAGGCTCTTTGCAATACTCTTACCTATGCTGGTCTTACCTGTTCCCGGAGCACCTACAAAAAGAAGTATTGAGCCGGACTGCTCTTTTTTCAGATTCATGACGGCAATCTGCTGAATAATACGCTTCTTAACCTTTTCAAGTCCATAATGGTCTTCATTCAGAATTTTCTCTGCTTCTGAAAGATCTATATACTCCGCTTCCTGTTTTTTCCAGGAAAGGCCGGTAACAAAATCAAGATAGTCATACAGCATACCTGTCTCAGGACTGTTCTTTCCCTCCTGCTTCAGCCTTTCCAGAACTTTTCTGGCCTCTTTCTCTGCATCTTCATTCATCCCTGCAGTCTGTATCTTCTTTTCAAACTTCTGTATATCAGTCTGATTCTCCGGATGCATCTCATCCAGTTCCTTCTGAAGATATTCCATCTGCTTTTTGATGGCAGACTCACGGTACATGTCTTTGTATTCCTGCTCCTGAGCGCTGGCGGCGTCCGTTGTCACCTTGGCCACCTCAACAAACTCAACAACAGCCTTTTCCATAAGCTCAAGGCGCTTTGCCGCACTATCCTCCGCAAGGATCCTGTACTTGTCATCGTTGCTGTTCTTCATCCAGTAGGATACCGCAGCGGTAAGCTCTCCGACATTATTCATGTTATCGATCATCATGTTAAAAAAGCCGGCATACTGGAATCTTGATGACAGATCCTCCACCTCATCCTTAAGACGTTTTAGAACTTCCCTTTCTCTGTCCGGATCCACTGCCTCACTGTCCGGTCTTCTTGAAATGCTCAGCTCTATATTATGCCTTGAATCTACTGAAATCTCGTCAATGTTCACACGGTTATTTACCTTCACAACAATATATCCATCAGAGCTTATGTTGCTGAGTATTCCCTGAACCCCGACAGGATAAAAATTATCCTCCGTCATTTCATTTCTCTTCTGAAAGCTCCTGTTCTGCAAAAGAACTACTTTCTCGCCCTGTACTGCCCTGCCTCCAAGATTTTTAAATTCATCCGTCTGAAAATACAGATTTCCTTCGGAAATAAGCTGTTTATTATATACCGGTACTACTATCATGTTCCATCCTCCTCATCTACAAATAGACTATTGTTTCCATATCTGTCTTATTCCGGCCTCCTGCGGATGACGTAAACACCCAAGGAAAGTGTATTAACGTCAACCGGCTTCAGTTCATTATCAGCACTCTGGTCGGTTGAGTGCTAATCATCCGGTAAAAAAATAAAGCGATTGACTATCTAACGCTTTACAAAACCTTTACATTTGTCTATGATATATACATGATATTAACACCAACATTGACAAGTGTCAATGTTTATTTTCTGAGGACACGACATGTAC
This sequence comes from Butyrivibrio sp., assembly GCA_024694565.1. Taxonomy (GTDB): domain Bacteria; phylum Bacillota; class Clostridia; order Lachnospirales; family Lachnospiraceae; genus Butyrivibrio. The sequence goes on from JAILJR010000180.1 coordinate 31,791, forward strand.
CAGGGATGCAATAAAACCGCACTTTGCTCACAAAAAACCATCGCCGAAGGATTTTATGAGCTTTTAAAAGAAAAAGATTATTCGAAGATTACCGCCAGCGAGATATGCAAAAAGTCCGGCGTCTCCCGCCAGACTTTTTATTCACTGTTTTCATCTAAGGAAAACATTGTAGCCTTCATATTGTCCAAAGAGTATTCCTTTAATCCGAACGAAGAATGCAAATGCTCAGGAAATCCAACGCTAAGGGAGCTTAGCCGTGGATTTTCATCCTTCATTGTACAGAAGGGTGATTTCATTGACCTCCTGGAAAAGAACAATATCATTTACCTGATGCAGGAAACTTTGTATGATGACTTCTATTGCTGCAATGATTCAGGTCTGTGCCGCATTCAGCTCCCACATGACCTTGCAGTTGATTTCATAGCTTCAGGATTGACAACCATAGCAAAACACTATGTGCAGCGCCGATCGGAAATCTCCTGCAGTCAGCTTGAGGAAATGATATATGTGCTTTTCAGCGGAGAGCTGTTCTCGTAAGTCTCCACTCCCCCACTACTGTATGATGCCAGTTATCTGTATCTGGCAGGAACGCATTGTTTCCAACGCTGCCTGATGTTTCTGCGGCGTAACTCCGGCACAGCAGGAAGCATCAACTGATATCTTTACCTCAGGCATACAGGCTTTGAGCAACAGTGCATTCGAAACCACGCATATATCTGTGCAAAGACCAACCAGCTCAATCTCTATTTCTTCTTTTTCTGAGATACTTTTCAGAATTTCTGCCAGCTTAGTAGATCCAAAAGTCGGTTTATTTATTATTACTGCATTTTCAAGCAGCTTCGCTATACTCTCTTCTATTTCCCATCCGCTTGTTCCTTCAATGCAGTGCTCAACAGGAAGATATTTCCCCTCCTGCGTTGTAAAATACTCCGGACCGTGTGTATCCCTGGTTGCAAATATATTTCTAACGTCATATTCTTTGATCTTGGATATGACACTTGGTACGATCGCAACTGCTTCCCCCGTTCCAAGTGCTCCATCAATAAAGTCCTTTTGCATATCAATAACTACTAATATATTTCTCATCCTTCCCTCCATATCCAACCAAAATCCTTCATATCTGTTTGTCGGAAAACACTTTTCCGATGCCTACTCTATGATGATAATATCCTACGCCAGGATCAGCTTCGGTTTAAATTCCAGATAGTCGCCTGATACAAGGCTGTATCTGATGCCATTTACATTTCCCATAAGACTGTCATGAAATCTCTCCTCTCCATGGCAGTGTGCATATATCAGCTGTTCTGCACCATATACCTCGCTCATCAGGGTAAATCTGCTCTTTTTTTCACCAATTGATGTAGGCGGATAATGCAGAAACACAATGAATTTCTCAAAACCATCCGCTCTGGCAGCTTCAAAAGACGCCTTTAGCCTTTTAGCTTCTCTCTCCACCAGCATATCCGCATGCTCTATCGTATCCCTTCCTTCGAAGCAGTACCCCTTCGTACCCACCAGTGCATAGTCTTTGTATGGAAAATAATTATTCTGAAGAAAAAACAGACGTCCTTTGTACATTTCATTAAGCCTATCTGTCTTTTTTGCATTCCAGAAAGTATCATGATTACCTCTTATGAGTACTTTCTTTCCAGGCAAATCCGCGATAAACTGAAGATCCATCTCGCAGTTTTTCAGTTTTCCTCCCCAGCTGTGGTCGCCGACAAGCACCAGTGTATCATCGTCTGTAAGCATTTTGTTGCAGTTTTTTTCTATTCTTTTTTCGTGATTTCTCCACACCTTTCCAAACACGTCCATAGTCTTGTCTGACTGAAAAGCAAGGTGAAGATCACCAAGTGCATAAAGTGCCATACAGTATATTACCCAATTTCCTCATCCAGTTATATCTCCGGAACTGCAGCTAAAAAATGCTGCTCAAGCCGGTATCATCCGCACTGTTCCCTGATTCTTTTTATATAATCTTCAAGAAGGTCCACCTGTTTAATGATGTCGTCTCTTTTGCTTTCCGGTATCTCTATAGTTTCTCCCTGTTCAAAGTAAGGAAGTGAAATGATATCCTTAAAGACCTGTCTGAATTTTGGTCTGTTTGTGGTCTTTTCTGCCACCGTTTCTTCGCTGGAAAGAGCCTTTTTATATACAGTTCCTATCATCTCCCTCGAGGGCTCTTCATTTTCACATTTTTCGAGAAAAAGATCTGCAAAAACTTTGGTCTTATCCTCCGGAATCTTGTTGCATACTTCTATAAGGTAATATGCAGGAATGTCATCTCTCTTGAAAAGCTCCTGAAGTACCGGGTCAAGCTTTAGTATCTGCCTGTACTTTCTCTGGCTTGGTGCCTTGATGCCAAGTTTTTGCTCAATTTCTTCTGACGGAGCCTTATTTCCTTTCCTTCGGAGTATCTTTTCATATTCCTCTACCTGTCTTGCTATATAGTAAGCACGTGGTGTACGCTGTGCATTCATGAACATAAGGTCTTTCAGCATCTGTTCTTCATCCGGCTCAGGCCCGCTAATAACACACGTTATTTTCTTTTCATTTGCCTGTCTCGATGCAATGAGACGCTGATTTCCGGCATAACACAGATATCTTCCATTACCTCTTGTATACACATATATTACTGAATGGTTGCCTATCTCACTGAAACTTTCTTTTATCTTACCTATATCTTCATATCCAAAGAGCTGCTCGTTCATCTCCCCAATATCAATAAGATCTATATCTATATCCTCAACCCTTTTCTCAGTTTTCGGGGTTGGCTGCGTCCTGTTCATGTTATTGACGCTCTGTGTAAGGTCACGCAGATTGACATTTCCCCTGGATGCATTCATAAATTTGTTTTTATGCTCTGCCATACAAAAACTCCTCCTGTAAAAATGTTCTCCTACTGAACATCAGTAACTTCGATAATCTTGTCCGTAATGTTTGAATACTCTACTGAAGATATATGCCCCGGCCTTCTTACTGATACCGGTATTCCATCAAATTCGCCCTTTGTGACTTCAACGGAATTTGGTATCTCACCAAAAACATTGTATTCCTTTTTCATGACTTCTATAAGATCACGGCTGTCGTTTGATCGAGTTGTCTTTGTTATTATGATCCCTATGAACTGAGTGTCGAAATCATTTGCTTTTATCAGTCTGTCGATGACCTGAGTGTAGTACCCGATACCTCTGTATGCCTGGTAAGATGTTTCGACACAACCTACTATGTAATCAGACGCTGAAATATCGTTAATCGATATCATTCCAAGAGACGGCAGGCAGTCGATACAGATGTAATCAAATTCGTCATCAACCTTGCTAAGGACTCTTGAAAGAAGTTCAGAATTTCTTGGTCTCGATACAAACTCAAGATCTCCTGATGCCATGGCGATGTCACACGGAAGAAGTGATAATGTACCTTCAGTATTTTTAGGAAGAATATTATCCAGTGAAATGATACAGTCATGAATGTCCAGCCTTCCGTCCTGATCATATAAAAGTGCTGTGAGGTTATTCTCCAGATAGTCCTCAGGGATCTTTCCTGCGATTATAGTAAGTGAAGCCTGCGGATCCGAATCAACCATAAGAACCCTGTAGCCCTTTAGTGCAAGCTGTGTGGAAACATTATAGGTACTGGTTGTCTTTGCAACACCGCCTTTCTGATTTCCGAAAATGATTGTTTTAGCCATTTTTTTGTTACGTCCTTTCTGATCTTATGATATCAAGATTGTTATTTGATTAACAATCTTGATAGTATACTATCGCCCTCTATATGCCGGCTGTTGCCGATTTTCTTCCCCGACAAGTATTATCTGGTTTGTAATCCAGATTATTCTTTAAATTATTGGTGCCAGATTGTCTTCATATACAAGGCTTAAGAAGATGTCGATGCTGACATCGACGGCTGTTGACAACGCGCTATATGGCGATAAGATAGGGCAAAATAGTAAAAAATGATTGCACGGTACACTAGTGTACCATGTCATTCATAATTTTCTGGAATTTTCCAGGTCACCGCCACCTGCGTTGTTGTAGTCAATCTGCATACCCCGCATCGACGGCTGTTGATAACTCGTCAGCTTGAAAAAATGTCGGTGGTTTTTTATCCGTTATTTACTATTTAGTGTACTTGTACATCATTTGAATACATATCCATCCAGATATGTATTCAAATGATGCATCAAAGATTTTGAGATATTATGTTTCGTTATTATTTCTCCAGCTGCATTCAATCATAAAATTCCTTCTAAAAAATGTTCACTTTGAACATACATATTTAGTATATTAACTTTCCTGGTCATCTTCAAGATTAACCTATCATATCATTCTTCATTTCGGTATCTATATGATGAGTTGCCCGACAAAAGCTCGCCAGGCTGACTCCGGCTGTGCATATTGCACAAGAGGCTGAGAGGCCCTTGTGAGCGGTCGGTACTAAGTGGCCGTACTTTGGCCTCTTAGTACCGCTACGTTTTCAAAGAGCAAAAGCTTCACCACGGGCAGACTTACACTTGTAGCAGTCTGCTCCGGATGGCTGGCAACTGAATTGAAATGTATCGTTTATCAATCACTAACTCATAATTATGAGTTGCCGGAGCTTGACTAGCGAGCTTTTGTCGGGCAGCTCATAATTATTCTTTAATGCAGTATTATCAAAATTATGAAATAGTTGGAAAATGTATCGATTCCATTGCAATGTTCAAAATGATGCATACAAATATATCTCTTGTACAGCATTTGCTAAACAGCATGGTTACCACCGTACAATTTTCGCACTTACATCAAAGATTATATTTCTAACA
>JAILJR010000181.1 GCA_024694565.1 Butyrivibrio sp.
CCAAATTCACCTGTTCCCACATTGAAACCTCTGTCCCTGCACTCTTTTACCACAAGCTCATATAAAGGCTCAGAAATTTCCGGTCTTGCCGCATCCGTAAATCCGGGCCTTCTGGAACTGCAGTCCGCATAGAGCGTAAACTGGCTCACTATCAGAAGCTCAGCTCCTGCATCCTTGGGATTTATGTTCATCTTGCCGTTCTCATCCTCAAAAACTCTGAGTCCGCAGATCTTGTCCGCAATCTTTTTTGCCTGCTCCTCAGTATCATCCGTCCTGACACCAAGAAGTACCAGGAAACCTTTTCCTATCTTTGATTTTAACTGCCCGTCAATTGTGACTGACGCAGATAAAACTCTTGTAACTACTGCTCGCATTTTGTTCCTCGCTTTTTCTGTATTAAAGGCCTGCGTAAGGCATAAGTTCTTTTACCATCACGCAGTTGTTGCCTGCCGTGCCTTTACCAGATACACAGCAAACAAAAGTATAGCAAATATTACGCCAACAGGATAGGCTATAGCACTTGATATTTTAAATCCCTCATCAGCCATCAGGATGTAAGTCATGCTGACAGCGGACATAAATGTTGCGGGAAGTGCAGTGATGAGGGACTGGATGAATTTCTTTTTACTCTTAAGAAGATACGCTGTGGCTACCCATAAAGAAATCATTGCAAGGGTCTGGTTGCTCCATGAGAAATATCTCCAGAGCACGTTAAAATCAAGCTGCGTAAGGATCGCGCCAATGCCGAGAAGCGGCAGTGTGATGATGAGCCTGTTCTTGATCTTTTTCTGGTCAAGGCCTGTCCACTCAGCAAGAATGAGTCTTGCTGAACGAAATGCCGTGTCGCCTGAAGTTATCGGGCATACAACAACGCCGATTACTGCAAGGATTCCGCCGACGGTTCCAAGGAGCTTGGTGCTGATGTCGTAAACGGTTCCTGACTGCCCCATGGCAGATAGGGACTCATGCAAAAGATCTGTTCCGCCATAGAAAGTTACTCCTGCAGCCGCCCATACGAGAGCTATAACAGATTCGATGATCATGGCTCCGTAAAAGACCTTTCGGCCGACCTTTTCACTTACTATGCACTTGGCGATCATAGGCGACTGTGTTGCATGGAATCCTGATATCGCACCGCAGGCAACGGTTATGAACATGAATGGCCAGATGGGAAGCCCCTCTGGATGAAGGTTTTGAAGGCTGATCTCCGGGATCTCGTAGCCTGGGATGAACATGATTCCGCCTGCTACGCTGACTGCCATAACTATAAGAATTACGCCGAATATCGGGTAGAGCTTACCTATGAGTTTGTCGATGGGAAGAAGTGTTGCGAGAACGTAATAGATGAGTATCACAACGATCCAGAATGAAACGCCCAGGTTTTCAGGGGTAAGCTGCGCGATAAGTGCCGCAGGGCTTGTAACGAAAACTGTTCCTGTAAGGAGAAGGAGCAGAACTGAGAATATTCTCATGACAATACGAGCTGCTTTTCCAAGATAGATTCCGGAAAGTTCAGCTATTGATGCGCCTTGGTGACGCTCAGATATCATGCCTGACATGTAGTCATGCACTGCACCTCCGAGGATTGCTCCGAAGACGATCCACAGAAATACAACAGGCCCAAAGCACGCTCCCATGAGCGCTCCGAATATGGGTCCCGTTCCTGCAATATTAAGAAGCTGGATCAAAAGAGCTTTCCAGGTCTTGATGGGCATGCAGTCGACACCATCATTTATGGCAATGGCAGGCGTCTGCCTGTCATCCGGTCCAAAGATTTTTTCCACAAGTCTGCCGTAAAGGTTGTAACCAACGATAAGAATTAGTATTGCAAGTATAAAAGAAATCATAGTCAATTCCCTCCTTTGCTACATACTATTATACCCCATTAATTAACGAAACTGCGCACAATATTGCACGCAGTTATAGTTTATTGTTGTTATTTGTAGGGATTTTGATGGCTGTACCTGTAGACTTGTGACATCCGCTAAGGGGTTTTGCTAAAATCAAGGTTTAGCCGAGCCTGTTGAAAGCGCTTGTCAGCCACCGAGAAGCTTGCTCCAGTCGAGGTCCTGTCCTGTCCTGGACTTGTAGAACTCCTCAATTGTCCTGCCCTGATCGTCCGGATCAAAGTCCACATCCTTGGTCTTTTTCTTGAGAGAATCTTCATCGTCCATAAAAGCATAAGCCAGGTTGTGGATCTCCCACTCATAAACCATGTCATCCACCGTCCTGTAGCTTACCATATCTTTTCCATGAATAGGATGCTCATCAATGAGAACCTGACATATGATCGCCATATCATCCGAGTCCTCAATCTTGTAGGAATCCAGTATCTTCCAGTTGTCTTCAGTGTATATGCAGCTGAATTCCTCGCCGTTATATGTAAAATTGTAGTATGTCCCCTTGCCGTCCACGTCGTGGAAGTTCAAATCTTCTGCCGTAATTGTCGCGCTCGAATCCGCTGATGCACTGTCTCCGGCAAGCGCTCCTGCCGCCTGCGTGATCGTATCAATCGAATCCGCCGCATCCGAAAGCACTGAATCAGCATACGCTGACATATCCGTACTCTCCAGCGCCGCCGCATTCTCCGCCGCCACGCTCTTAGCCTGCGAAGCAATATCCTCCGCCGCCCCAGCCAGATCATCCATCATCGAACTGTCCTGCACAGCCTCCACAGTCTCCTTCAAAGACTGCGCCGCCCCCTTAACAGAATCGGCATCAGTACTTAAGCCGCTGCAGCCGGATAAGAGAGAGGCCGCGATAAGGAGCGGTAGT
>JAILJR010000241.1 GCA_024694565.1 Butyrivibrio sp.
TCAAATGATTTCTGCATCTTATCGTTGAAGGGTTTGAGTCTGTCGTTCATACACTTTTTCTCCTTTTGCTATTATACGGTAACTGTTGTACCGTTAAATTCTCCTTTAGCTGCGCTTACTATGCTGTTCTCCTCCTGAAGAGCAAATACCCTCATGGGTACCTTGTTGTCCCTTGCTAGAATTGAAGCTGTCATGTCCACGACCTGCAGATTATTGCTGATAACCTCATCTATCGAAACGGTATCATATCTAGTGGCCGATGGGTCTTTGGCCGGATCGCTGTCATATACACCGTCAATTGCCTTGGCCAGCAGAATATAATCCGCCTCAACCTCAATTGCTCTCAAAACAACACCTGTATCTGTTGAAAAATATGGATGCCCTGTTCCACCGGCGAAAAATACCACCATATTCCTCTCGAAGTACTTGTTCGCTCTGTCCTTGGAAAAGAGCTTGGTAAAAGAGCCACATTCAAAAGGCGTCAGAATGTTGGTCATCATTCCCTCGCTCCTGAAAATTTCAGAAACATAAATACAGTTCATGATGGTGGCAAGCATTCCGATCTGGTCGGCCTTCACCCTGTCGATACTCTCACTGCTTCTTCCTCTCCAGAAATTGCCGCCGCCAATGACAATGCCAACCTGTGTGCCATCGTCAACAAGCTGCTTAACCTGAAGCGCAACTCTTCTGACAGTGTCCTCATCAAAGCCTGTCTTTTTATCACCTGCAAGTGCCTCTCCGCTGAGCTTTAGTAGTATTCTCATATTCTCTCCTATATAAATGAAGTTTATATCTGACTTATTCCGGTCGTATGCTGATACCGTAAGTGACCAAAAGACGTGCGCTGACGGTATCCGGTTCCACTTTTTTTATTTGTTTTTAAGTCCGTCAAAGAACTCGGCAGGATTAACGTCAGCATAAGCCTGTGAGCACATACCCTCGATAACTGCACCGTTGTTGATCTGAACTGACTGCGACTTAACGTTACCCATAACAATTGCTGTAGTATCAAGAACTACAGGGCCATGGACGTCAATGTCTCCCTTTACAGCACCTGCGATAACAGCGCTTGAGCCGAAAATATTACCGATGATTACTGTACTCTGTCCAACCTTGACGCTTCCCTTGCTCTTGACCTCACCGGTGATCCTTGCAGACTCTGCATAGACCTCTGCAGCTTCGGAATTGCCGGTAATCTCTCCGGTGACATTGAGCTTCCCAAGACACATTATGTTACCATTGACCTTACCTATAAGGTCTATTGAACCTGTTGTTGCCAGATCCCCCTTAATGATCATCCCCTCTGTAATGGTAGCAATCTCGTCTGTCGGTGCCTGCTGTTCGAACTCCATATAACTTCTCCCCCCATTTCTTGGTGTTTCTGTTTCAGCAATAGTCTCTGCAACATATCTCTCGACATTGTCGTTGTTTATTGCCTCGAGTGCGTTCTTTGGTTCCTGTGATGTTATCTCTGCCTCTGTCTGCTCCTCAATCTTATATTCCAGCTCCTTTTCCTTTTCTTCCCTTGCCGGGGATACCACTGCCCTTTCAGGCTCCCTGGTTTCCTTCACAAAGGACGGCTTAGGCTCTTCATAAGATGGCTCTACGATATTAAAAGCAGGGCTTTTATCTTCAAAACCAACCGGCTTCATCGTCTCTTCCCCAAAAGACTTCGAAGTCTCTTTGACCTCGTCCCTTTCACTCATTACAGAAAAAGAATCATCCTCAATAACATTATCCTCTTCAACATCATCAAGATTAATGCTATCAAGTCGTTCAAGCATACTGCCTATATCAGCCTGCTTCGGCTCCTCTTCCACCTTTCTGTTCACATAGGGAGCGGGTTCAGGCTTATCATCAGGCATCAGAGTATTTACTGCCTGAGAAAGATCGCTCTTGAGCTCAGAAAAAAAACCCATTTTCATATCCTCCATTCAAAAAAATTGTTTCTTTAAAACTTAATTGATATGTTGAACCGGTAACGTATCATCCGTTATCGGAACTATCACAGTGTCATCCATAGCCTCAATAGCTTCAATGATCTCAGGAAGAGCCTCAACTGTGCTCTTTTTGTCAGCTGCATCATGCATAAGGACTATGCAGTGCTTGAACCTTGGAATATTATTGACTATATTGGCATATATTACATCCTTGGTAGCACCTGCCCTGTCATCACCTGCAGATACATTCCAGTCATAGAACGTGATGTCAGCACTTTCAAGGTAGGCTGTCAGATCGTTTATATCGACCTTGCTGACAGTATTGGAGCTTCCCCCCGGAAAGCGGTAGTACCTTGACCACACGCCTGTTGTCTCATACAGAAAAATCCTGAGCTTGTCCAGATCCGCCTTATAGTTGTCCATGGACTCATAAATCTCGCTGTATTTGTGACTGTAGGAGTGCATGCCAAGAGTGTGTCCCTCTTCGACTATCCTCTTATACTGTGCTTCATATTTAGGCTTGCCGCAAACAAAAAAGGTTGCCTTGACATCATGCTCTTTAAGAATATCCAGTATTTCATCCGTATAGGTACTCGGTCCGTCATCAAAGGTCAGATACACATATCTGGTGCCCTCTATGTCCTCCGGGTTCTGCGCACCACTTACATCCACTGTGGCGTAGTCCACATCCATACTGACGGTTTCAACTATCTCTCCGCCGCTCCCCTTATCTGATACGGAAGGCGCTTCGCCACCACCCTTTGCAAGTATCTCAAGCTCTGTTCCGTACTGCTCCCGATACCACTCAAGGTCAGCCTCAGCCTGTTTATACCTTGTGTTAAGTCTGTCGTACCTGACGGCCATAAACAGGCAGGTAATTGTAGGAATAAGACAGGCCGCTATAACGGTAGTCACAATAAGTCTGCGCAAATACAGGATACGTTTACTATACTGCTTCTTTCCTTTAGTAGCCGCTCTCTCCGATCCCATGATTTGTAACTATCTCTTTCATTAATCTATATAACCATTCCCTAGTATAGCATAGATTCACAAAGTGACAAAGAGATTTTTTGAATATGGCACATAGGGGATATTGGAGGTTTCAATTCAGTTGCCAGACATGGCAGGCCATGCAGGCAGCCGATTTCAACATAAAAATCCAGTTAATAGCTGACTATTATGAGTCACCCGACAAAAGCTCGCCAGTCCAGCTCCGGCTGTGCATATTGCACAGGAGGCTGAGAGGCCCTATGAGCTCGTCGGTACTTAGCGAGGTATTTTCGAGCTTAGTACCGCTACGAAGCGAAAGGAGCGAAAGCGTGCCCGAAGTGATTGTACAATATGC
>JAILJR010000017.1 GCA_024694565.1 Butyrivibrio sp.
GATTCATGTACCTGGTACTGTTAAGAAGATATTCATCATAATTGGCACTTAGTAGGGAACATAACAAATAGAAACTGATAAAGAAAAAGTGGCCTGTTTGTGCAGACCACAATTGGTTTAATCATGTTTTATGCCATTATCATCCAACAACTTTTTTAGACGTGAGATATTAGAAAAAGGTACCTGCCCCATTACAAAGCAGAAAAGAGAAATTGAAAATGGATTTTAAAAGATTATTTATTGCTGCTACAGTGCTTGTAGTTTCTGCGCTATCTGCTTGTGGAAGCAAAGATCATACTGATGTTTCTGAGATAGGAAACGGAAATACGCTTACGAATGTAACGGTCAATGCCTCCGTGAGAACAACGGGACAGTATCCTGAAAGCTTTGTGCTTACTTTTGCAAATACAATCGAAGAAGAGCATGTAAGCCCTGAAGATTTCCACCTGGTAGGAAAAGCGGAATATTGGGGAAGTGACGATACAAGGAGATTTGAGGCAGATTTTGAAAGCGCAAAGATTGAGGGCAACACGCTTACGCTGGTACCTGCTGATTTTCCAGAAAAGTATTTCTACGTTAAAGATTTTGAGGTTTCCTGCAGCGAGGATCCTGCATTTTGTTTTTCAAACAGCGACGTATCAGTGGTTAATACGCCTGTTGCAGATGATTTTGAAACCATCACAGCAGACGGAAATGTTTCATTCGAGTATCATCTGTTTGATCCAGGGAAGAAAGAACCGATTCCGATTGTGATTGTATTTCATGGCTATGGCGATTCAAATAATCTGTTGACATACAGGACTGCGGTTGAATGGGCAGAGCCTGAAAACCAGGCAAAGCGTCCATGTCTTGTCCTGGCTCCGGTTATTGATGATAAGACCTATTTTTCTGCAAAAGGAAGAGATGATGTATTCCGGGAGTTGCATGACATTGTCGACAAATTGATTTCGGATGGGAAGGTTGATCCACAAAGGATATATGTCATGGGAAATTCCTTTGGAGGAATGTCCACTATCGAATATGCAGAAAAGTATCCAGGTGAAGTTGCAGGGGCTATGGCACTATGCCCGGCTCTGAGCTATTCTACCGGAGCCATGCTTAATCTCAAAGAAATGGTGGACGTTCCTGTTTGGTTTGCACACGCCCTAAACGATAATACGATTCCGGTATCCAACAGTGAAAAGGCGGTGGCCGCACTAAAGAAGCTTGGAGCCAGAGAGGTGCATTTCACAGAGTATACAGATGATGAAATGAATGCAGCAGGAGCAGATCCATCACCTGATGCGACATACAGCTATCATCACGTTGAACTCGCGGTAATGGAAGATGACGCATATATGGAGTGGATGTTTGCTCAGAGCCGTTGAAGAAATCGAGGGGGACACACGTGACAATAAGAGATCGGATATTTGACAAACTTGATGAACTGAATATGACACAAAAGGATTTTTCGCAGAAGACAGGGATACCAGAGAGCACAATAAGTGACTGGAGGAAGAAGAGGACTAATCCGACGGCGGAGAAACTAATGGTTATCTGTAATACACTTGGAGTGAGCATTGAGTGGCTTTTGTCAGGGATTGAGCAGCCTGGTGACAGAGGGAAGCCTATGGACTGGTATGTTATTGACGCCAAAACAGAAAGCGGAATGCTGATCAGCATATACAATTCACTGGACAAGGCTGCACAGGCAAGACTTCTGGGATATGCAGAAGCACTCAAAAATATGGAGTAGGCCAGGGGTTCGATCCCCCTATGCTCCATTTTTTACAATCTGTAACAGCGCTTAATCGGGTACCTGACTCTATTACATCTTTGCACGGTAACGAGATACATCAAAGAAAAATTGGTCTGCGATAGCAGACCTGTTTTAGTTTAAACTGGTCGGACAGGACATTGTCTCTGCCAGTGACTTTTGACCTCAATATCATATGAGCCAACCGATAAACGCACGGCTCATATTTATTACAGAATTAAAGAACGTTAAATGGTACAATATTCTCTAAGAGGCGAATTTCTTTTTAGGAGTTTACCAAAGGTAAGGAGTAGAGGGATCAGATGGAAGAAAGGTTTATGCTAAAAGAATTTTTTTGTTGGGGACTGAGGAGGAGAGAAAATGAACACAGCTGAAAATACGGGGATTGGTACAGCTATCGCAGATTTTCTGGACAGGGTAGACGGCTTTATGTACTACCCGCTTCTGATAATAGTTATGGCCTTGGCGGGACTTTATTTTACAGTACTTACGAAGGGAGTGCAGGTCAGGCTGCTTCCGGAATCCATAAGACTCTTAAAGGAGCCTCCGGATGATAAGCAGAACGTGTCTTCTCTTCAGGCTATGCTGGTATCTACAGCTTCACGTGTCGGGACGGGGAATATTATAGGTGTTTCGACAGCAATCTGTCTTGGTGGCCCGGGTGCATGCTTCTGGATGTGGCTGATGTGTATCATCGGAGCCTCGTCTGCCTTTATTGAAAGTACCCTTGCCCAGGTTTACAAGAAGAGAAGCAGTGACGGTGGATGCTATGGAGGACCTGCTTATTACATAGAAAAAGCACTCCATGCTCCTGTGCTTGCAGGGGTGTTTTGTGTGTTTCTGATCTGCACCTATGCTGTGGGATTTAATCTTTTGTGCTCTTATAACCTTCAGTCAAGCTTTGCGGTGTATTCTTTCTATAACGAAAAGACGACTCCGCTTATTATCGGAATTGTGCTGGCACTTCTTACAGGGTACTGTCTTTTGGGTGGAGGAAAAAGAATAGTGAAGCTCACAAGCCTCATTGTTCCATTTATGGGTGTTGTATATGTTGCCATATCACTGCTGGTAATCATTTTTCATATAGCCAGTGTGCCGGCAATGTTTATAATGATATTTGATGATGCTTTTAATTTTAAGGCTATTTTCTCAGGCGTTGCCGGATCCTGCATGATATACGGAATCAAGAGGGGACTGTATTCAAATGAGGCAGGTGTGGGTTCTGCGCCAAATGCTTCAGCTTCTGCCAGGGTATCACATCCTGTTAAACAGGGACTGGTGCAGACTTTGTCAGTGTATATTGATACGCTTCTCCTCTGCACGGCAACAGCGCTCATGTGTCTCTCAAGCGGAGTCGAAAGAAGTGCTGAGGCTGCGGGAGCACCTTATGTACAGAATGCGCTGTCATCGTTAATTGGGGGCGCAGGACCGATTTTTATCACTATCGCGCTGGTACTTTTTGCATTTACCACTCTTTTGGGCAATCTGTACTATGTCGATAATGCATTGATCTACCTGAACAGAAAGCGGCAGCCCTCGGAAAAATTCATGCGTATATTTCATGTTCTGTGTGTGATCGTCATAATGATAGGAGCGATGATCCCAATGAATGCGGCATGGGCGATGGCAGATATCACTATGGGCGGAATGACACTGATAAACCTGCCCTGCTGTATGATGCTTGGAAAGGTTGCGGTTGATGCCCTTGCGGACTACGAGAGGCAGAAAAGAGAGGGAAAGAACCCGGAATTTTTCAGTCGGAACATCGGCCTTAATGAGAACGAACTTGATTTCTGGAAATGATCTTTTGTCGGGCAACTCATAATATAAGAAAAGGAAGATAAGATCTGCTTCTTTGAAACTCTTAGGGGTGGCAACATTGTGACCTTACGCGATTGCAGAAAGACCGTTTTGAAATTTTAGTTACTCTTCTTCGCTGATATTCCTGCAATCAATATTGCTATTTAACAGTCCTGTTGCGGGGGACTATCCTGTTCTTTTGCACTTATTCCGCGTCTTCTCGAATAAACTCGAAGGTTTTTCCTCTGTCTTTGGATGCGTAAATGCCAACCGTGCGTTCATTGCCAAGAGCCTCGCTATGGTGATCGCCATCGGGACCCTGACTGATCTTCAGATAGATGGTATCAGATTCCTCCCAGGCAGCTTCCGGCATAACAAAGGGATTATAAAACTCTCCGGTCGGAAGCTCAATTTTGGGAGATGGGAGAATTATCTCTTTAAAGCTTTTTCCGCCGTCAAGTGTTTCAAACAGCATTCCCTGGCTGCCGCCTGAATATGACAGGCCTGCAAAACCTGTATTTCCATCGCTAAGGAAAGTAATAAACCGAGCCTGCCCTCCGTGCTGATTGAAGGGATCAGGGTTTATGAGTTCTGCGCTGTCAGGTTTTCCCTTCTTTTCATATGACAGCAGAACATAGAAGCTGCTTCCCAGCGCCCTGTCTATGGGCACAAGGGCATACTCCCTTCCATCAGGAAAATCGTAGCTTACCTCAAAATCATATGCAGCCCACTGCATTATCGCATCATCGGTTATTACATCAGTATTATTTATGTCATTGTCAGATTCGTTATCCAAAGAGGGTGTGAGAACCGGACCTCCGAATGCATAATACTCATGATTCAGCGCCCGTTCCATACACTCGTATAAGTTATTATAAAATCCGACCCTGTCTTCGGAATAGTGATCTAACCGGAGCATGCTGTCAAATCCCAGTCTTACATT
This sequence comes from Butyrivibrio sp., assembly GCA_024694565.1. GTDB lineage: Bacteria > Bacillota > Clostridia > Lachnospirales > Lachnospiraceae > Butyrivibrio. Next base: position 4,500 of record JAILJR010000017.1, read on the forward strand.
CTCAAATTCCGCGCCCGTAGCAATAAAACCGGTGGCGTCATACATATTTTTTGCTTTTGTATATGGAAGTCTTTCAAAGCATGCATCAAGCCATTCGCAAATAACATCGCAATAGTGACTCAGTTCCTGACTTCCGGGACCATGCATGGATATGATGGGAGTATATACAAGGTCAGAGGGATTTTCTCCGGTTTTGACATCCCAGTCGACGCTCCTGTTAAACTTCTCGGGGAACTGCTCGTCAGTTACGGCTTTAAATACCTCCTGAGGATAGCTGTCGTGCAGAGCCAGTTTTTCATCTGCACAAAAGTCAATGCCATCAGCCCTGATGGAATACCCGTTTTTACCCTTAGTCACCATATCCAATTTGCGTATGCCATATCTGTCCTTGAGAATATCCTCGATTTCTTCATCGGTATAGCCATCAAAGGAATCACGACCGTCATAGAATATCTCGGTTTCTCTGTCAGGTTGTTCAGAACCCATAAAGGTTATTACTACTCCGTACTTCATCCACTCTACGGAGTAATTAGCTGGTCTGAACTGGCCACCATCATCGGCTATATCTTCGCGAAAAGTCTCAATAATACGGTTGCCGTCCTTGAGCGTTATCCTGGCATGAGAATAACCAAAAGGCCAGTCAGCCTCCCCGACAGCCTGAAACAGAATCCTGTATCGTTTGTCCGGTGATTCCTCTACTCCCACATCAGTGATTTTCCAGGATATTTCATACTTGATAAGGAGAAATAGTACAAGTACTATGCCTGCAAAGACAAGCATTATCATGCCGATTGCTTTTATTGCTTTCTTAACCATCATTGAACCTCATCATACATAAAATCAGGCAGATTTATTCCCTGCATGTTTTTCTGCCGCGTCTATCAGGTGACAGCAGCATTAGTATATCATTGACAGTCTATACTGTTAAGCAGGTTGCTGATGTAGTGCATCATCCAAGAGGTCCTGCTTTGGTCTCTTAGTGTCGATACCAGTGAGCAGGAGCGAGAGCGTCCTCCGGGAAGCCATACATCGCGGCGGCCTGACCTGTCCCGGATGGCTTTCTTTCTGCCGCCAATCATTGCAATCGCATTGGCGCTTAGCATTTATACCTGACACCATTACTACAAATGTAATGTGCTATGGCACTTAGCAGAAAACGTAAAAAGCAGAAAATGATAAAAGAAAAAGTGGACTGCAATTGCAGACCACTATGAGCTTAATCATGTTTTATGCCGTTATCATCTAATAGCTTTTTTAGACGTGAGTTTTCGTCAGTAAGGAAGGAATTCTCCTGAGATAGAGAGTTGATGGTTTCAGACTGGGAGTTAATGGTTTCAGACCGGGAGTTGATGGTTTCCGCCTGAGAAGCCAGCTTTTATCCTTTGCTGCCTGCATGCGGATGAAATCGTCGCGGTCGCGGGCAACTCGGAGTATATTTTTGTCATTGTTTGAGAGATAAGTTGATTCAACAGTGGATGAAAGATATTCATTATCTTGTGCAATAATCTTCAGTTTCTCCAAGCATGATCCTAATGGGGACAGATTCGGTACCTGCCCCCGTTACAGTATCAGACGATTATGATTTGGAGTCCCTCTCTTTAGCAGCTTCCTGATATAGAGGGGGAATCTCTGTGTCTTTATATCCGTAATTTGTGATTAACTCAGCTTTAATGTCATCGTCTGAAATATTGTGGATTTGACTAAAGATAATGAATCTGATGGCAGCATTGTGTTTGGTCTTTTGAGTGACCTGCTCAGTGACCTGCTCAGTGACCTGCTCAGTTAGTTCCTGTTTTAGCACTTGTTCTCTAAGCCATTGTTTCATATAATTTGTGGTTACCTCCGGCCTGGACTTGACCAGTGAAACTACTTTGTCAATATCATTAATTCTGGAGTTTGGAGTTGTAGGCTTCTCTCCGGTTTGGATATATTTTAACATTTCTGTAAGCTTTTTGCTATGGGCTATGTCTTTGACGTTGGGGGTTCCGCCGCAATAAAGGAAAATGTGGGTAATACCGTCATCGTATTCGATGTTCGGGTGAGTAGTTAATATGCTGCGTGATTCATAATACATATCGCCGGCAGAAAAAGGATCATATGATAAGATGGTTATGGTGATGAAGTCAGGAAGACTTTTGTAATCATGTGATGCCTTTAGGTACTTGTCATCATGAAGAGCACCATAGTATCTCAGGCGTCTTGGGAGCTCTTTTTTGTCAGTGACTCTGTCTTCCATTTCGACATCATAGACCGTTGCGATTATTTTTTCATTATCACCTACAGGATTTATATACGCATCCATGCGAATACCGTGGTACTGAGTATTGACTGCCTGAAAAGATTTTTGCGATGTTACTGACTTTACATCTATTTGTCTGTTAAATATGGTACTAAGAATATTACTGATAACCAGCTTTGCATCCTCTTCGTTTTCAAGGACACTGTCGAAGAGAAAGGCGTTTATTAAGCACATGTCCTGGACGCTTTTTCTTGCCTCCTCTATTGTAAGGACATTAGACTGGCTATTATAATCGTTAATGAAGGTACTTGTTGTTTTCATTTTTGTTTTCCTTTCTTATAAGACTCGGGGTCGCCTGCAGGACTTTGAGAATGAGATGACCTTAATGAAAAAGGTCTATAGAAGGTTCAGAAGTGAACCGAGAATCATGATAGCAGATTCTTTGGTATAAATCTTTAAGAAAAGCGAAAGAATTTCTTAAGATTTTTTGTAGAGTAAAGGTGAAAATCTTAAGAATTCTTAAGAAATTTGTTCAGGCTTAGGAATAAGAGGAGCATAACCAGATGAGCATAAGAACGAAGACATTCAGCATTCTGCAAAAAGTCGGCAGGTCATTTATGTTTCCTATTGCACTTCTTTTTGCAATGGGAGTTGCTATTGGTATGGCAAAGAAAGAGAAAGCCGTGGCGGCGCTTTCCGGAGCAATTGGTACGCTGGTTTATAAATCGGGTTATGCAGGAACCTGTATCTATGGTTTTGTTGAGCACATATTACTTCCATTTGGCCTTCATCATGTCTTCTATACGCCATTTTGGTATACGGGAATGGGCGGTGAGGCTATGGTGGACGGCGTTATGATCCAGGGAGCGCAGAATATCTTTTTTGCTGAGCTGGCATCCAAAGAAATATCCCATTTTTCAGTTTCAGCAACACGGTTTATGTCGGGGGAATTTCCGTATATGATATTCGGACTGCCCGGAGCGGCATTGGCAATGTATGTGACGGCAAAACCAGGGATGAAAAAGACTGTTGGAAGCCTGCTCCTTTCTGCTGCTATGACATCGATCATAACCGGTATTACAGAACCTATCGAGTTTACTTTTCTGTTTGTCGCCCCGTCTTATATGTGATTCACTGCATATATGCCGGAATATCATTTATGCTCATGCACATATTGGGGGTAGGAGTCGGACTGACTTTTTCGGGAGGATTGATAGACCTTGTGCTCTTTGGAATCATGCAGGGTAATGCAAAGACCAGCTGGCTGTGGATTCCTGTTGTTGGTGCAGTGTATTTCTTACTTTATTTTTTTACATTCTATTTCCTTATCAAAAAGTTTGATTTTGAAACTCCGGGATGTGTTTCATTCTTCGAGCTTGAGCCCAATAAGTTTCTGGTCATAGGAATGGAGGGAAGCCTTGAAGTGAAATGTAAGCCAAACGAAGCAAAGAAGGCAAGTTTCCTGAGGCTTGAGAGCGGAACTGTGGAAGAAGGAAGCTGGATCCCCGACAGGAACCTCAATGGGGATGAAAGGATGGCAATCAAATTCGGAAGTATGCCTACGGCCTACATGCTTGAACTATATAAGTATTGATCATTCCGGCTGCTGCACGAAAGTGTGGCAGCCTTTTTCATATAATGAACCGTTCGACAAAAGCCCTCCAGGCTCATTAAACGATGCTACCGACAAAAGCTCATAATGTAAATTTGGCATGAACATATTGCACAAGCGGCTGAGTGGGCCTTTGTGCTCGTCGGCACTTAGGCACTGTATTTTAGTGCCTTAGTACCGCTACGAAGCGAAAGGAGCGAGAGCGTGCCCGAAGTGATTGTACAATATGCACAGCCGGAGACGGACTGGCGAGCTTTTGCCGGGCAACTCATTATTATACGGTTTACCGTTATTGTGATATGAGAGAGCAGCTAAATGAAAATACTTATAGCACTGACCCTGGGATTAATTATGACAGTCTCCATTACAGCCTGCGGAGGTGAGCCAAAAGTAACGGACACACCTGCTACCGGCACAGAACCGGCACAGACAGAGACGAAACCAGCTGATGAAGCTTCCGCGGCTGCAAGTACAACTGATGAAGGCAAGGTATACAACATTGCATTTCTTGTAAACGGTAATCTTGGTGACAAATCGTTTTTCGACTCCGCACAGAGCGGGCTGAATCAGCTCAAGTCTTCAGGAAGAGCAACAGTAACTACTATAGAGATGGGCGGATCTGAGGGTGACAGACCCCGCTGGGCTTCCACCCTGGATGATGTTTCAGCTGAGGGAGTATATGATCTGATCATATGCGGAACATTTCAGATGCCTGATTACTTAAAGGATACAGCTGCAAACTATCCCGACCAGAAGTACGCAATCTTTGATGACAATACCTATAGCGGAGAGAGCCCGAATGTTGTTAACCTTACTTATCGCCAGAACGAGATGGGTTACCTCATCGGTTTATTTGCTGCGAATATGACAACAGATACTTCCGTAGATAAGATCAACCCTGAGCCCAACGTCGGATTTGTAGGCGGAGTTGATTCACCTGTTATCAATGATTTCCTTATCGGATTTATCGAGGGCGCTCAGGCGGCTAACCCTGATATTAAGGTCGATGTAAGGTACACAAACGACTATGTTGATACAGCCATTGCAAAAGAGTATGCCATTTCAATGATCAATGACAATAAGTGTGATATTATCTGGGGCTGTGCAGGTAATGCAGGTAACGGAGCTGCTGAGGCTGCGCACGAGACAGGCAAAGCATGGTTCATAGGAGTTGACTCTGACCAGGAGCTTACACTATCGCCTGATCTTGCAGAGCTTACCCTGACATCCGGTCTGAAAAACGTAGGTAATTCACTTGTATGGCTCGTTGATGAGTGGGATGAAGGCAGAACTTACTGGGGACAGGAAGTGAATCTTGGTATTGCCGAGGGCGGCGTAGGCATTGTTACTGACAAGAATTTTGCCAAGTATGCAAGCGACGAAACAAAAGCAGCTCTTCAGAAGGCTCAGGAAGATATCCTGAGCGGAGCAATTAAGGTTGATACGGCAATCGGAGATACAGGAGATAAGGTTAACCAGCTGAAAAATGCAGTTCAGCCATAACAGAAAACAGTTTAAACGATCAGATGTTGGGATCAGGAGCTTAAATAAGCGCCTGGTCCTGGCATCTTTGCGTTTAGGAGGCCGGCTTCCGGTAGTGCACGTAATTTGTGTGCTTACGGTATCCGCAAGAGGTCGGAGTAAGTCTGATATAAACTGTCGTTACCAGAGGAGGAATGTAAAATGGCAGAAGAATATGTCGTTCAGATGAAAAAGATCGAGAAGGTATATTCTAACGGAGTGGCTGATATTCCCGTAGGAATGAAGTAGAAGGTGGAGATTTTAAAGGCTCTCATCCGAGGTGCAAAAATACTTATCCTCGATGAACCCACAGCTGTCCTTACAGCCCAGGAAACTGAGGAGCTTTTCAGAGAGCTCATCCATCTTAAGGAGCAGGGCTACACAATCGTTTTTATTTCCCACAAGCTCAACGAGATAAAGGAAATCACGGATCGCATAACAATAATGCGAAACGGACGCAGCATGGGTGTATATGAGACCAGGGATGTTACAAAAGAAGAAATCTCGAAGCTCATGGTAGGAAGAGATGTCATCCTGAATGTTCAGAAGGATGAGGCAAAGCCAGCAGATACCATACTCCGTGTCCGCAATCTTGAATATACTAATGAATGGAACAGGAAGATGCTGGACAAGGTTTCATTTGACGTCAGAAAGGGAGAGATTCTTGGCATTGCCGGCGTGGAAGGAAACGGTCAGAAGGAGCTTGTAGATGCGCTGTTTGGCTTCATAAAACCGAAAGCCGGAACGGCGACGGTGGAGGGAAAGACAATCCTTCAGAAGCCACAGAGGGAAATCCGAAGCTATGGGGTCTCTCTGATACCTGAGGACCGGATGATCTACGGAATTGCAGACCGTGCAACCATTGAGGAGAATGTCATTTCAGATCGCTGCAATGATAAGAGTCTGAATAACGGACCGCTCTTTAATATGAAGGCCATTCACAGTCTGTCTGAGAGGCTGGTGAAGGATTACAACGTACTTTGCAAATCACCGGGGCAGCAGGTAGGGATGCTCTCAGGCGGCAACATTCAGAAGGTGGTTGTTGCGAGAGAATTCAGCAATAATCCGAAGCTGATACTGGCAAATCAGCCAACGAGAGGCATCGATGTAGGTGCTACCGAGTTTATCAGAAAAAAGCTAGTAGAGCTGTCAAGATCCGGAATTGGAGTACTTCTGGTATCTGCTGATCTTGCAGAGGTAATGGAACTCTCAGACAGCCTTATGGTAATGCATGACGGCAAGATCGTCGCATATTTTGAGGACACAAAGAAGCTTACGGATAAAGAGATGGGAGAGTACATGCTGGGACTTAAGGAGATGAGCCCTGAGGAAATAAGGAGGGTTTGCCATGACTAAACAAAGACAGATAGTTTTTTCTATTGTCAGAGCAATCGTTGCGATCCTGATATCACTTCTTGTTGCAATGCTTCTTATCTTCATAAGTGCTGAGGGTGATTCAGTTTCGGAAAAACTTGCGGCTATGGGAGAGGAGCTTAAGCAGCTGCTTATAGGACCATTGTTCAGAGTTAATTCAAGGGGCATCCGCTTTGAAGGAAAGCGACTGGCAGACATTCTTTCTGCAATGATCCCCACAACCTTCACAGGCCTTGCGGTATGTGTGATGTTTTCAGCAAATCAGTTTAATCTTGGTGCTGAGGGCGGTATCCTGATGGGAGCATTTGTTGCATCAATCGTCGCAATATATGTTCCGATGCCTGCCGGACTACACGCTGTGGCAGCTGTTGTGGTTGAAAAGGCGGGCTTTTCCAATATCGGACTTGAAGGCCTTATGATGTTCTCCGCATTGTTTGGCTCGCTCATAAGCTACTACACAAAGAGCTGGTTCTGTGGCCTTATATTTGCGCTTTTCACCGGAGTTGCAATGTCGCTTATTATGGGCTTTTTTGCCTTCAGACTCCAGACAAATATAATACTGGCAGGCATTGCTGTAAATATGATGGGCTCAGGAGGAACTCTTTTCCTGTGCAAGGTAATAACCGGAATCACAGAAGGTACCTCTTCTGCATCTACTACAGGACTTATAACCTCAAAGCTCATGATTCCCGTGATAAACATTCCGCTAATAAAGGACATTCCCTTTATCGGGAGAGTCATTTCAGGACATAACCTGCTTACATACCTGGCATTTATATTCTGCTTCCTGACCTATATTATGCTCTATAAAACAAGTCTCGGACTTGACATCAGAGCAGTGGGAGAGAACTCCGGAGCGGCTTCCTCGGTAGGTGTTTCGGTCCTTAAGATCAGATATATCGCCATCGCATTTTCAGGTCTTATGTGCGGCTTTGGCGGGGCTTTCATGTCAATGAGCTATGCTTCGGGCTGGTCAATGGATATGGTGGCAGGACGTGGATTCATAGCGCTGGCTGCCCAGGCTATGGGCGGCGGCGAATGCCTTGGCGGCATGCTAAGTTCCCTGCTCTTCGGATTTGCGCAGGCTCTTGGTATCAAGTTCTCCTCAGTCGGAGTTGACTCCAATCTTGCATCACCAATTCCATATATAATAACCATAATCAGTCTGGCTATCTTTGGAATTATTAATAAGAAGAAGGGGCGCAGTGTCTCAGCTGCATAAATTGTAACGAATAGGAGGCAAGTCAAAAGAACCGTCCCCGTGGCAGGTCGTGGCAGGTTGATGAATTATTATCAATTTGGTATACTTTTTTTGAGAAATTAACACTTTAAACTGTCAAAGGAGGACGTGTATGAAAAAGAAAGTAGTTAGTATCCTGACTGCTGCAGTTATGATGGCTGCAATGGTTTCAGGATGCGGAAATTCAGGTGGAGCCACAATCGAGACGGTTGAGGAGACCACCGAGGAATCAACAACTCAGGAGGCTGCAAAGACTGAGAGTGCAGAGGCAGCAAGCGACACCGGAGCAGAAACAGCAGCTGACACAACAGAGGCTGCCGGGGACTACCACATTGGTATTGTTACAGGTTCAGTATCCCAGTCAGAGGATGACAGACGTGGAGCAGAGGCCTTCCAGAAAAAGTATGGCGATGACAGGATTATTCTTGCAACATATCCTGACAACTTCACAGAAGAGCTTGAGACAACAATACAGACAATCGTAAATCTTTCAGATGACGCCGATATGAAGGCGATCATCGTCAACCAGGCCATTCCGGGGACAACAGAGGCTTTCCGTCAGATCAAGGAGAGAAGACCTGACATCATCTGCATTGCAGGTGAGTCACACGAGGATCTTCCCGAGATCGGAAGTGCTGCAGATCTTGTCTGCAACAATGACTTTGTTGCCCGTGGATATCTTATTATACGCACAGCACATGAACTTGGATGCGATACATTCGTTCATATTTCATTCCCTCGTCATCTGTCTTATGAGACTATGAGCCGTCGTGTGGCAATCATGAAGGCTGCCTGTGAGGAGTTTGGCATGAAGTTTGTAATGGAGTCAGCTCCCGATCCTACAACAGACGTAGGTGTACCCGGTGCCCAGGCTTATATTGCTGAGCATGTTCCGGAGTGGGTTGAGAAATACGGACAGAATTCAGCATACTTCTGTACAAACGACGCCCACACAGAGCCGCTTCTTCGCGGACTTATTGAGAACGGCGGATACTTCATCGAGGCAGATCTTCCTTCACCTCTTATGGGATATCCGGGAGCTCTTGGACTTGACCTTACACAGGAAGCAGGTGACTTTGAGAAGATCCTTGCAAAGGTTGAGAGTGCGGTTGTAGAAAAAGGCGGAGCCGGAAGATTCGGAACATGGGCATATTCATATGGATACACTGTTTCTGCAGGTCTGGCTCAGCACGCTATGAATGTTATAGACGGAAAGAGTGAGCTCACAGATATTGATGACATCTCAGCTGCATATGAGGTGTTCTCACCGGGAGCTGCCTGGAACGGATCAAATTACACAAATGCTGACACCGGAGTCAAGGCAGACAACACATTCCTGATCTATCAGGATACATACATCATGGGCGACCCCGGAAAGTACATGGGATCAACTCAGATTGAAGTACCTGAGAAATATTTCACTACAAAATAATGTGATTAGATTTGTGGGGAGATGATCATCTCCCCACTTTTTAGAGAAAGGCTTTATAAAAGATGGAAAATGCACCTCTGTTAGAGATGAGAAATATTAAGAAGGATTTTTTTGGAAATCAGGTTCTGAGCGATATAAATCTTACTCTCCACAAGGGAGAGGTGGTTGGACTTGTCGGTGAAAACGGCGCAGGTAAGTCCACACTTATGAAGATTCTTTTTGGGGAAGATGTAATCAGGGAAACCGGGGGGTATGGTGGAGATATTCTTTTAAACTCACAAAAGGTAAACTTTCAGTCGCCTTTTGATGCTATTGCCGCGGGAATAGGAATGGTACATCAGGAGTTCTCACTGATTCCCGGATTTACGGCAACGGAGAACATTCTTCTGAACAGAGAAGATAAAAAGAAGAGTGTCCTGTCATATCTGGTCAGCGACAGGATGGATACACTTGACCGCAAAAAAATGGATGAAAACGCCGCAGAATCAATAAAGAAGTTGGGCGTAAATATAGATAAGAACATGAAGATAAGCAGTATGCCGGTAGGTCACAGGCAGTTTACGGAGATTGCCAGAGAGCTTTCCAAGGATCAGCTGCAGCTCCTTATCCTGGATGAACCCACCGCTGTTCTTACCGAAAAAGAAGCAGAAGCTTTGCTTGATTCAATACGGGGTATGTCAGAGCGTGGAATCGCTGTAATATTCATAACACACAGGCTAAATGAGATACTTGCAGTCTGCGACAAGGTTGTCACTATGCGTGATGGCGTTGTTGTAAATGAGAGCAAAACACAGGACGTCACAGTCAAAGAGATAACTCAGTGGATGGTTGGCAGAACTCTTAACTCAGATAAGGCTGCCGTCAAAAAAGACCAGAAAGGTGGGAATAATAAGACAATCCTGTCTGTCAGAAAGCTATGGGTGGATATGCCAGGAGAGACGGTAAGGAATGTGGATCTTGATGTATACGAGGGTGAGATTCTGGGAATAGGAGGACTTGCGGGACAGGGTAAACTTGGTATTCCAAACGGAATCATGGGTCTGTATCAGGCCGGCGGAGAGGTCACCTTTGGTGGGGAGAAGATTCCCCTGAACAGTCCAAGAAGGTGTCTCGATTCAAGCTTTGCCTTTGTATCTGAGGACAGGAGAGGAGTCGGGCTTCTTCTGGATGAGTCTCTTGAGTGGAACATATCTTTTCCTGCGATGCAGATTCAGAACAAGTTTCTTAAGAACTACCTGGGCGGAATCATCAAGTGGCGTGATGAGTCGGCAATTAAAGAGGTCACGGACAGATATATTGATGAGCTGAAGATCAAGTGCAGGGATTCCAAGCAGAAGGCAAAGGAGCTTTCGGGTGGAAATCAGCAGAAGGTCTGCCTTGCAAAGGCATTTGCCCTTGAGCCGCAGCTGTTGTTTGTAAGTGAGCCCACAAGGGGAATTGATGTGGGAGCCAAGGCGCTGGTGCTGGATGCATTAAAGAAGTTCAACAAGGAGAAGAAGGTCACCATAGTAATGGTATCTTCCGAGCTGGAGGAGCTCAGGCAGACCTGTGACCGCATAGCAATAGTTTCCGGTGGAAAGGTGGCTGGTATTTTGCCTGCGGACGAGGATCGTGAGAAATTCGGTGAACTTATGCTGAAAAACTGCTGATAAGCTCGGCCTAATGGCGCCGGATAGTGTTAGTACACGTGTTTTGGGCGTTTAAAGTATATGCATCCGACCGGACTAAGTCGGATATTAACTTGTTTTAATAGAGGAGTAATAGTATGAGTGAAAAAACTCAGGGAATATTATCAAAGGAACGAATAAAAGGCCTTGTGGATAATTTCGGACTTCCGAGGCTCATTATTGCGGGATTTTTGCTGCTGCTTCTGATCGTTGCCCCTTTTGTCGGGGCTGACCTTCCGACACAGATCTCGAATATAATCAACCGTTTCAGCTGGAACGGTATACTGGTACTTGCCATGGTGCCGATGGTTCACTCAGGGTGTGGTCTTAACTTTGGCTTGCCGCTGGGTATAATTTCAGGACTATTGGGGGCGACCCTGTCTATAGAGCTTGGATTTACCGGAGCCTTTTCTTTTGTCATGGCTGTAGTTCTCGCAACACCCTTTGCGCTGGTGTTCGGAACGGTATATGGATGGCTGCTCAACAAGATAAAGGGCGGCGAGATGATGATCGCCACGTACGTCGGCTTCTCATCGGTATCTCTTATGTGTATGATGTGGCTGCTGCTTCCTTACCACAGTCCCAATATGGTATGGGGAATGGCAGGAAAAGGACTTCGTACAACAATCTCGCTTGAAGGGTACTACACCCAGGCACTTGCAAAGATTCTACAGATCAATATCGGGAATCTGTCAATACCAACCGGAACAATACTGTTTTTTGCACTGCTTGCTTTCGCTATGTGGGCATTTCTTCACACAAAGACAGGAACTGCTATGACAGCGGTTGGATCAAATCCTGAATTTGCCAGGTCTGCAGGAATAAATGTTGATAAGATCAGATTGATCTCTGTTGTCATGTCTACCTGGCTTGCAGCCATTGGCATTCTTGTTTATGAGCAGGGATTTGGATTTATACAGCTCTATATGGCACCTTTTTATATGGCTCTTCCGGCTGTCTCAGCCATCCTTATAGGTGGAGCTACGGTCAACAAGGCGACCATTACCAATGTTATTGTTGGAACGATTCTTTTCCAGGGTATTGTTACAATGACACCGACTGTAATGAACAACATGATACATCTGGATATGAGTGAGGTCATAAGAATAATCGTTTCAAATGGAATGATTCTGTATGCACTTACAAGAAAAACGGAGGGAACAAAATGAATAAGAACAATATTGGCAGTCTGTTCCAACGATTCTCAGTTCCCCTTATGTTTGTGTTGATCTGCGCAGTGTGCGCGCCTATTTCGGGGCTCTCACCAAGCTACCTGGCCAATGAGGTCGTCACAAGAATGGGAAGAAACGCATTCCTGATCTTAAGTCTGCTTATCCCGATCATGGCCGGAATGGGTCTGAACTTCAGTATGACTCTTGGGGCGATGGCAGGAGAGATAGGACTTATTCTGGTGTGTGACTGGCAGATTGTTGGAATTCCGGGAATGATACTGGCAATGATAATCTCTGTGCCTATTTCAGCTCTCCTTGGTCTGTTCTGCGGAAAAGTCCTGAATATGGCGAAGGGCAGGGAGATGATAACCAGCTATATCATAAGCTTCTTTATAAATGGTATATACCAGCTTGTTGTGCTGTATATGATGGGGCCTATA
>JAILJR010000024.1 GCA_024694565.1 Butyrivibrio sp.
TAAGGCTTGATCTGACGATATAGTCCTTATCCCCCCTTGCTATTCCCACATCGATCATTGATGCTATGACAAGCGGAACTATCAGCTCAAAGGAAGCCTCAAGAAGTTTAAATAAAGGCCCGAGTATGGTCTCTTTCTTATAATATTTCAGGTAAACAAGAAGCTTTTTCATAAATGATGAAAAATCCTTTCTCAATAGTTAATTCTAAGTCCCTTTGGATAGTGATTTTTGAGTACTCCTCCCGAGAGCTTGCTCCAGCCGATACTATAGCCGTCGCAGGTCATAAGACACCATCCCTTTTTATCTTTAAGATCATTTTGTTCTTCACCCGGACGCAATGACTGCCCATTCAGATACTGCTTAACAGTCGGTGATTCTGAAGAAAGCTCACACGAAATACGAACGTTTCTTTTTCCAAGGAAAAGCCCCAACGCATGTGAGGGCTCGAACCGGTCCTTCTTGTTTGTTCCAAGATGAAGTCCGGGGCGAAGTACCTTAAGTCCTTTTATTGATGGCATATACGGAGGGCAGAAATACAACTGGTCTCCAAACATAAGGAAGCTGCCTCTGAAATCAGACTCGCGGTCACTTCCAAAGGTCACACACAAAGACTCTTTCTCAAAATCAAGAAAAGGTCTGACCTGTTCTTTTTTCGCGGCAGAAATTCCCCCTCCGGGAGCATATCCGGTACTCTGCAGCATGTTTACGCCATCTCTTTCAAGCACACATAAAAAATGTCCCTCTCCCTTCACTCTGTGGGGCCAGAGTCTGACACTGTTTTCCACCTCCTCATATGCCCTCTGCTTATCAGATGAGGAGGGTTCAAAGGGAAGGTCCCGTTCACAGGCAGCCAAGTCGATAAAGCCTGTTCTTCCCCTCTCCATTCCTCCGACAAGCTCCGGATTACAGGTATGAAAATCACTGTGCTTTAAAAGAAATCTGTAAATCTGAGTTTCATTTTCCAAAGGCGCAAAGGTACAGGTAGAATAGACAATTCTCCCTCCGGGGCTAAGCATCCTTGCTGCATTGTCCAGGATTTCCTCCTGCCTCTTCGCACACATTTCGACATTTTCCCCGCTCCACTCAGCAAAGGCCTTTTCATTTTTTCTGAACATTCCCTCACCGGAACAGGGTGCATCTACAAGGATCCTGTCAAAGTATCCCTCAAATACTTCGGCAAGATGTCCGGAATCCTCATTAAGCACAAGTGCATTACCTATTCCGAGCCTTTCAACATTGAGTGAGAGTATCCTTGCTCTGTCCCTGTTTATTTCGTTTGTGACAAGAATTCCTTCTCCCTTCATCCTGTCAGCAATCTGCGTAGTCTTTCCTCCGGGTGCAGCACACAGGTCGAGGACTCTCTCCCCGGGGCGTGGATCAAGGAAACTCACCGGAGCCATAGCACTGGGCTCCTGAATATAATAAACTCCGGCCTCGTGATAAGGATGCTTCCCCGGAGATGATTCCTCCTCATAATAAAATCCGCTCTCCTCCCAGGGAACCTTAATAGTCTCGCCTCCCCTGCTGAATTTCAAAGCCACCTCACCGGCAGTATCCATAGCCTTTAATCTGTTTATCCTGAGTGCATGATATCTGTTTTCATCATCCCCAAAGGCCTTTATAAACTCATCATATTCCTCACCCAGCAACCCCTTCATTCTATCCATGAATTTTTCAGGAAGCATATCAAAATATCCTCACTACCAAAAAATTTATTCGTCGAGAAAAAAGCCACTACGTTGTAGCGGCTTTTTGTCATTTATCCCTTTTGGGAAGTGTATAGAGGCATATACCTCTTTTTCCCTTCTTCTTGATGTGATACAGCGCCTTGTCTGCCATTCCCACCAGCTCCTCCATGTTGCTCTTGTCTGCGGAGTCTGAAATATTGGCATATCCGACACTGGCAAGTATCGGCGGACAACTCTCTACATCATGAACTTCTATCTTACGCAAAAGCTCCTTAAGTCTCTTCTCAGCCTGAGCCAGAGGCCCTGGAACTATTCCAACGAATTCATCGCCGCCCCACCTGCATATCTGGTCCTCATAGCGAACGCAGGCCCTGATCTCCTCAGCGACATGCTTGAGCGCGGCATCTCCCACATTGTGTCCCCTGGTGTCATTAATAATCTTAAAGTCATCAATATCCAGAATGAATATTACACCTTCCGAATACTCATTCTTCCAATTGTTCTTTTCCCACCAGCTTATGAACCTGTCTCTCTTGCACAGTCCTGTCAGCTGATCAGCCGATGCCTTTCGAAAGCCTCTCCACAGGTTTATCCTGGCGTGGCTCGATGCATAGACAATAAGAACAAAGCCGTCTCCGCCATCTCTCTCATCACCTGCAGGAATGATCATCTCATCACCATCAGTAAGATTAAGACTCTCCCCCGGACTTAAGAGCTTTCCCATGTACAGTATGCCGTTTGTAGTCTGGACAGCCCTGAATACAGTCTTTTCCTTCTTCGTCTCAAACAGACCGTGATTCCTCGACACGAACCTGTTCTGTATCGCGATATCCGGTTCCTTATTCTCCACAGGTCTTCCCAGAACCTGCTTTCCCTCCAGTCTGTACTCGGCAATACTGCTTCCCTGACAAACAAAGAGCCTTGGACTCATTTTTTGGACATCTGTCTGCTCTGACTCAAGATCCAGGATTATATCTGTCTTATCACCAATCATCCGCAATCCCCCATCATGCTTTTGCTAATACGATGTGCAACTCAACATCATTATAATTAAAAAATATAGAATTAACTACTTATATTTCGGCTTTTTTCATTATTTTTTTATATGAGGTTACATTTCCAAGTATGTGTAATCTATTATTTTTTCATTAAATATATAGTTTAACGCTTGTAATTTAGCAGTATATAGTTAATCATATTAGATAGGAGTACTTTGCACAAATGGTAGTGCAAATACGAAAACAATGACCACCCGGGGGTAAAACAGCTTTACCCAAAAGGGCAAAAAAAGAGGAGGTAAATCTATGTTTATTAGGACCGATGTAAAGGAAAGGGGCAAAAAAAGCTTTAAGGCAAACTACGCGAATTGTTTTTTGGTATCTGTGATTCATACTCTGATTGCAGGATCTACTGTTGCTGTTAGTTCCAGAAGAGCGAGCTCTTCACGGGAATTTACTGAAACTATCAATATAGATACAACTGATGAGAAGACAATGGCACTCATTATCACTTTACTTATTGCACTTGTTTCTGCTGTTTATCTGATCTTCCTGATTATGACAGCTGTTGATATCTTCCTGTTTAATCCGCTTAAGATCGGATGCAGCAGATTTTTCCTTCTGAATCACAGTTTCCGGCCTCAGCTTGGAGAATTAACTTACTGCTTTAGGAACAATTATCTCAATAGTGTACTTGCAACTCTTCTCAAAAACTTCCTTATATCGATAGGTTTCATAATTATCGTTCCGGGAATAATACTCACCTATTCCTACAGGATGGTTCCATATATTCTTGCAACAAATCCTACAATACGTCCTGTTGATGCGCTCAAGAAGTCAAGAGAAATGATGCTCGGAAACAAATGGAGAACCTTTGTATATGACCTCTCATTCATTGGCTGGTATTTACTGTCTTTAGTAACCTGCGGAATTGTTGGTCTCGTATACTTAAAGCCTTACAAGATGAGTTCAAACGCAGCTCTGTTTGAGGCAATAAGCGGAACAAGTCAGAATACATATTAATGGAGAATTATCATGGAAAATGAGCTTCCAATAAACTTTAATGATGCTGTCAGAATAGGCTTTGAACTTGTAACTTACCTTTTAACGTCTATCGGATACAGTATGATCTTTAAAAAATGCAGCAAGAGTCCTGTTCTTGCCTTTATTCCTGCTGTCAGAGATTATGAAATGTCAACTGTCGCAGAGCGCGAAGAAGCAGGTCGCACGTTATGTATCCTGTATGCCGGCTTTTATCTGGCCCAGTTCGCCGGTACAATAATCAGCAACACGGAAAACGCAAACGAAACCCTGATTTTATTGCTTGGTCTACTGCTTCTGACTATGGGTATTGCAATTATATTGTGTAGTGTTCAGATCTATATGGCACTCTGCGATATGTTTGGAAAGAAGAAATTGTGGACTGTTCTGTGGCTCTTAATCCCATGGATTCCTGCTATCATCTGGGGCTTATCCAAAAACACTCTTCCCAAGAGAGTCAACGGTGAAGATTTCAGGAAAGCCGCCGCTCTCAGCGGAGCTACTGTTGACCAGATCGCGCACGGTGTGACAATAAACCTCAATGAAAGAACAGCAATAGATTTCATCAAGAAAAAAACTCTGCTGAAGGATATCCACTTATCTATTCCGACAGGAAGAATGGTTCTTCTGCTTGGTGGTTCGGGAGCCGGAAAGACAACCTTCCTAAACGCACTTACCGGATACGAAAAGGCTGATGCTACCGTAACTCTTGACGGACAGGATGTTTACAGCAATTACGACAGCATGAAATACAACATAGGCTTTGTGCCACAGCAGGATCTGATGAGAGGAAATGACACTGTAAATATGACTCTCAGAAACGCTGCTACTATCAGACTTCCAAGAAACATGAAGTATTCGGAAAGAAGAGACAGAATCAAGGAAATGTTTGACACCTTTGGTCTTTACTCAGTCAGAGGTTCACTTGTAAACAAGCTTTCAGGCGGTCAGAGAAAACGTCTTTCAATAGCTATGGAATTTGTGTCAGATCCTTCCCTTTTCATTTTGGACGAACCTGATTCAGGTCTTGATGGCGTTGTAGCAAGAAAGCTCTTCAAGAGTCTTCGTGAAATTGCAGACGAGGGAAAGATTGTTCTGGTCATCACTCATACTCCGGACAGAGTTATCGACCTTTTTGACGATGTTATTGTCCTTGCTAAAGACAGAAACAGAACAGGTCGTCTGGCCTACTACGGACCTGTTAAAAATGCCTATGAATTTTTCGGCAAAAAAACAATGGAGGACATTGTACTGTCCGTAAATCAAAAGGATGAAGGCGGCGAGGGTCTTGCCGATGACTTCGTTGAAAAATATACAGCATATGCGTTTGGTGGAGGTGGACAATAACTATGGCAGAAGAAAAAGAGCTAAATGGTATAACTGAAGATGCAAATACCCCGGTATCTGATCAGTCTGTTAATACAGGCGAAGCCTCAGGTGAATCATCAGTTGTAGCCATACAGAATACATCAACCACAGAACCTTCACAGAACATAAAGATTTCGCAAGCTCCAAAGAAGACTCTCAGATACACAGGACGTATCGGTCAGACCTTTGTATATCTTGGAAAGCTGTTCAGAATGTTTATTTTCCAAAGCGACTGGAAGGTAATACCTATGGCTGCTCTGATTGCAGGACTTGTGTCCATGGCAATAGGAAGCGGGCTTTTTGTCAGCCAGGAGGGAACCCTTCAGGGAGCTTTTGCGCTTGCCTGTGTATGCATATGGAACGGTTTTTTCAATTCAATTCAGGTAATCTGCCGTGAGCGTCCAATAATAAAACGTGAGCATCGAGCAGGAATGCATATTTCTTCATATGTAGCTGCACATCTTATTTATCAGATGATCATCTGCATTGCCCAATCACTTATTACTATACTGGTGCTTAATGTCACACAGGTAAAACTGAATCTTGACCCTCTTATTTTCAAGGATTTCAGAATGGATCTGGCTGTTACTATGTTTTTGATCACTTACTCAGCAGATACACTTGCTCTTTTGGTATCATCCATAGTTCATTCAACTACTACTGCCATGACAGTTATGCCCTTTCTGCTCATTGTGCAGCTCGTATTTGCAGGATTTTTCTCACTCCCTGAATCACTGAATGGTGTATCTGATCTGATGATATCAAAATGGGGCGTTCAGTGCCTCTGTGCAATAGGTAATTACAACGACCAGCCGGCAGTAGTAATCTGGAACAAGCTCGTTTCATCAGGAAATAAAATTGAAGTTGGTCCCGGTTTGACTATGATGGATATACTTCACGAGGTTGAAGAACTTGGACTTCGTGATGAAGTCCTTGCTCAGCTTGGAAAAGCAAACTATAACGCAAAATATGAATCCACCACTGCCAATGTTTATAAAAGCTGGGGAATTCTGGTTCTTTTTGTTGTAGTCTTCTCATTTGTCACGGTTGCATTCCTGGAATTTATCGACAAGGATAAGCGATAGCGCAGCGATGGAATATGCTTCTATCGGTATTTCTACGACATTAAAATGAAGGCCAGGGACGATGAAGTAAAGAACACGAAAAAAGCTTCTATCAACATTCATGCGACATTAAAATGAAGGCCAGGGACGATGAAGTAAAGAACACGAAAAATAGCTTCTATCAACATTCATGCGACTGCGCAGATAAATCTTGCAACAAAGCCATTATTGCGGCTGCTCATCATTTGCAGAGCACAATTGCCTAATAAAAACTGTCGAAGTAAACTCATGTATAAAAAAAGATCCAGTTACGAATATGTAACTGGATCTTTTAATTTTTTTCAAAAGATAAATTGATTACTTTGCGTAATCAGTGGCCCTGCTCTCTCTTATGATATTGACCTTGATCTGTCCGGGATATTCCATCTCGTCTTCAATCTTCTTGGCAATTTCACGAGCCATGATGACCATATCTTCATCCGAAACCTGCTCAGGAACAACCATTACCCTGACTTCGCGGCCGGCCTGAATAGCAAATGAGTGATCTACACCCTTGAAGCTATTCGTAATATCCTCGAGTTCTTTTAATCTTGAAGTGTAAGTTTCAAGAGTCTCCCTCCTGGCACCAGGTCTTGCTGAAGAAATCGTATCAGCTGCCTGCACAAGAATTGCTATGAGGGACTGCGGCTCCACATCACCGTGATGAGCCTCAACTGCGTTTATAACAACCTGTGATTCCTTGTACTTTCTACAGATATCAACACCAAGCTGGATATGCGAGCCTTCAAGCTCATGATCAACAGCCTTACCGATATCATGTAAGAGTCCTGCTCTCTTAGCGACACGAACATCCAGACCAAGCTCAGATGCCATAAGTCCGCACAGCTGTGCTACTTCAACAGAATGCTTCAGACAATTCTGACCATAACTTGTTCTGAACATCATGCGACCAAGAATCTTGATTACTTCAGGATGAAGTCCATGAACGCCTGCCTCAATAGCTGCATTCTCTCCTTCTTCCTTGATCTTGGCAGCGACTTCCTTCTGTGCCTTCTCTACCATCTCTTCAATCCTTGCAGGATGGATACGTCCGTCTACAATAAGCTTCTCAAGAGCTATACGGGCAACCTCTCTACGGATAGGATCAAAGCCTGAGATAACCACAGCTTCAGGTGTATCATCAATTATAAGATCAACACCTGTCATGGTCTCAAGGGTCCTGATGTTACGTCCTTCTCTTCCTATGATACGACCCTTCATCTCATCATTGGGGAGCTGTACCACAGATATGGTAGTCTCGGAAACGTGATCAGCTGCACATCTCTGTATAGCATTTACTACAATTTCCTTGGCTCTCTTATCTGCTTCTTCCTTAGCCTCAGCCTCCATGTTCTTGATCATGATTGCTGATTCGTGTTTCACATCATCTTCAACGATTTTTAAAAGATACTCTTTTGCCTGCTCGGAGGTTAAGCCAGAGATTTTTTCAAGTTCCTGCACCCTCTGTTCGTTTAATTTCGCAACCTCTTCACTCTTCTTGTTTAAGTTATCCTCACGGGCACTTAAACTCTGTTCTCTTCTCTCAATCGCCTCTGATCTCTTCTCGACATTTTCCTCTTTCTGCTGAATACGCCTCTCAGCGCGCTGAAGCTCGTTCCTGCGATCCTTGACTTCTTTTTCAAGGTCATTGCGAGTCTTGAGTGATTCCTCTTTGACTTCAAGGAGCTTTTCACGCTTAGAATCCTCAGCTGTCTTGAGTGCTTCGTCGATAATCTTTCTTGCCCTCTCTTCAGCACTACCAATCTTTGCATCTGTAACCTTCTTGTGATAGTTGGATGCAAAAGCCCAGGTAACTGCTGCAGTGATGACAAGAGTTGCTACTACTGCAATAATAACAGCGGTCATTACAGGAGCACCTCCTTATTCAGTTTTCATTGTACAATATTTTGTATAGTTAGATAAATCTATTCGCACTAATATACAAGACTACAACATATTAATTATACTTTCTATAATATGTAGTGTCAAATACTATTTGAAACTGTTGTATTCCGAGTATTTTTGGAATCACCTTTCGCTCCGCCGGCACCCTTTCTTACTCCGCTTGGACGGGTATTGAATTTCTCAACCATCTTGTAATCTATCATGTCCTGCCCAAGAGCTTTGTTAGACTCCCTCGCATACTCAAGAGCATCAGACCATTTGGCGTGAGCTTTTCTCTTTTTAGGATTATTCAGCATATCATCAGCATACTGATAAATCCTGTCCTTGAAGGAATTCTTCTCGATTTCACACTGCTTCTTGAGATCTGTCAGAGCTTTCCTCAGCTCGTCTGCGCCATCAAGTTCACCATGGTTATTTAAAAGGACCTTGTCGATATCCCCGATCAGCTTAGCATACAGCTTATCTATATCCTTGCAGTCCCTGTCAATTTGCATCTTGGCTTCCTGCTTGGTCCTTTCGGTAACATCACCAAACTTATCCTTGCGCGGCATAGGAATTGTCTCGCCAAACATATCCTTCATGTCAGTAATGCCCATAGAAACTGATGTAAGTTTTTTCTCAGCATCTTCACCAAGCTTGTTACGATTAGCTCTAAGGTGCTCATCAATACTCATCGAGACATCTTTGCTCATATTCAAAGAAATCTTGCCTTTTTCAAAGGCCTTGATATTTCTCTTTCTTGCAACATCAAAGGGGTTGCGTTCCTTCTCGGCGATAATCCTGAAATTGCCATCAAAAGCTGTGCCGGTGCACTTTACGAACTTGCCTTTAAGCTCGTGAATATCATCAGCAGGCTTATTCATGTATTCGCTTGGATTTTTCTCAAAAGTTTTAATTTCGTTATAACCGTTTGTCTTCTCATCATAGATCTTTATCTCGGACTGTTTGGTAGTATCAATGACCGATTCCTTTTTTTCCATCCTGAGCTGAAGATCATCAATTCCTGATATACTCATAGCGCTCCTCCAATAAATGTTTCATTCCAAAACGATTGATTAGGAACGACGTGTAAGGGCTGTATACCCCATACATCTATCTTTCTCTATTATACTAATTTATACGAATGAGAGTCACTAAATGTCAATAAAAAACGATAATATATTACAATTCATTTGTCAGCCGGCAGGATCAGGCAGTCTGACAAATTGAACCGAAGTGATAATATGAGCTGCCCGACAAAAGCTCGCCAGTCCGGCTCCGGCTGTGCATATTG
>JAILJR010000061.1 GCA_024694565.1 Butyrivibrio sp.
TGTAATGAACGCACGTATCCTCCTGCTTTTCGGAGAGAGAGGTGTCGCTGCATTTGGAGTCTGTGCTTACATCTATGGAATCTTTGCTGCTTATTTCTTTGGCATTTCGGATACATCTGTTACCGTGATCGGATATAAGCATGGTAACAGAGCCCTCGATGAGATAAAGGATCTTCTGAAAAAAGGCATTATTCTGATGTTGGCCGGCGGAGTCATTATGTTTGTTCTGTGTGAGTTGTTCCCGGCGCCCTTCGCAGCCATTTTTGTGGGATATGATGCGATAACCTATGATCTTGCAGTGCATGCAATAAGAATACAGGCGATAATGTTTATTCTGTTTGGATTCAATATCTATGTAGCTTCTGTTTTTACCGGGTTGGAGGATGGTCTGTCATCTATACTCATAGCAGCAAATCAGTCACTGGTCGCCCCTATCATATTTGTTTTTCTTTTGCCGGCGCTGTTCGGAAAGGAAGGCATCTGGTACACCCTCGTGGCAGAATCGGTCATAACCGCGATACTGGCGGTGTTCTTGCTGCTTACCCGTTTTAAGAAGAGCCTGCTGCACGAAAAAAATTAGAAAACATCCATGCATGCTTCACATGCGCTGCACATTATGAAATCTCTTTCAGGAGGAACGATGGACGAGAAGAAACAACGCAGTTTTAAAAGGTTTAGGAAATCAAAGTGGGGCGAACGTCCATCATTCAGGGAACGGATCAACTATTGGTTTGACAATATCATGACCAAAGGCACAGTTGCAAAAGTTGCTCTGCTGATTGGATTTACAATTATCTGTACGAATATCGCCGGCGTTATTGTTTTCCTGCTATTTCATAAGTCCGGTATCAGGGACTCTATCTGGACGAGCTTTCTGCATGTACTTGATCCCGGAACGATTGCAGGAGATGATGAAAAAGGCTTATATCTTTTCGTAATGTTCATCCTGACTATGTTCGGCCTGCTCTTTATCAGTACTCTGATCGGATTGCTCAACGGCGGCATGAACGCAAAGATGGAAAGACTCGCCAAAGGAAAATCCCGTGTTCTGGAGCGCGGTCATACGGTGATCCTTGGCTACAATGAAGTAACCTTCTAAGTGGGTAATGAACAATGTAGCAGAGATGGAGCTTCTCGAGTATGAATTATTGCCAGAAGACCTGCTGGTCGTCATATCGAAGAGCTGATCACTTATAGCGGTATCAATGGACAGCTTTGCATGTTCATACTGCCAGCTTATGGATAGTAATAACCACGAGGCAGAATAGCTTTCATGCCATTCTGCCTCAAAACATATACTATTAGTTCAATAAAATCAGACCCATAGCTTTGCGAAAAACCAACTCTCTGTCTGGGCTTTGACATCATTTTTTAGTAGAATCACTCCCATTCCTCATCATCTTCATCCCATGAAGGGTATTGTTCGATCTCCCCTTTTGCCTTGAGTATGACAGGGATGGTTTTTTTCTCCTCTTTTTCGATCTTCTGCACATGGATCGTAAACATCCAGTCATCTCCAAAGTCATAGTGAAGAGAAAAGTTTTGTCCCTTTACAAGACCCAGCTTGTCCAGGGCAATCTTTGTTGATGGCTCTCCATACTCAGGATCTGACTGAAAACTGCAGTCACTATACATGCGGTTATCCATACAGAATTCATAAAGATGCTCATCAATGAAATCAAATGACGAAATGATCAAACTGCATAGACTGTCTAGTGTCTCCTTCCCGGAAATCTGGAGTACTCGATATATCGTACGTGACATGCCGGCAGGATACACTTTCAATGTATATTGTTTTCCCATGTTTGCTTTTCCCTTCCGCAATCAGCTTATACACTATATTTAATCAAAATTATACTACTGATATCCGACAATTGCCACTTGTTTTCGCAAGTGTGCACTTTGCAGCTGTCACTTTCGTTTCGTAATTAGATCACTCTGCTTCTTCGCACTGTTCTTAACCACATTCACAGAATTACAAGGTCGCATATACAATGCGAAGTAACAGAGGTTCGGTTCGTTAACCCGTTTTTCTCATGTTCATCAATATCTG
>JAILJR010000067.1 GCA_024694565.1 Butyrivibrio sp.
TATGCTGAAAATGGCCTGCACAGGTGATATTTATGGCCAGGAAGCTGTTGATGCTTATGGAGATGGTTCTGAAGGCAGTATGTTTGATTGCTATTTCATCAATGGTGTTAACCAGTTTACGTTTGAAGGTAGTGTTTTCTCAGGAACGGACGAGGATGGAAATGAAGTATTCAGCCATGAGTACAAGTATGTGGAGCCATTTGTTCTTGGCGGTGTGATGGAAGGTGCTCTTTATGAGACGGCGGATGATGATGCCGGAGAATTTAAGTATTTCGTTCTGTTTCCAGACACTCCTGAGAGCACTTATCATATTGAGTTCCGATATGGTTCGGACAAAGATGCTCTGGCTGAGTATAATTCCGGTGATTATGCGTACTGGCTCGCTGCGGGAATCTTAGCTGATGCCGATCAGGAAATGATTGAGAATGTGATTCACCTTTTCGCAGAAGAGAACCTGGCAGAGATGTCTGCTGAAAACGTTGAAACGGAAACAGAGGCATAAAGAATTACTTCCCTTGATGCTGGTTTAGGTTCATTTTGATAATTGTAAGATATGCAACAAATATAGTACAAAAAAAAACCCTGTTGCTATTACGGTCTTTTAGGCCGGATGGCACCGGGATTTAAATTTTTACTTATGTAAGAAAAGGTTGGAGTGGTATTCTCCGTTGCAATGGATAACGCACCTGCAGCCGGCTGCACGATTTCAAGGGTAGTGAGCAGTGGTGACAACTACATCAGTAATAATAATATCTTGACAGAGAAGTTAGTTTAGACTAACATTTAAAGTGTAAACGGCATCATACGCGTGGTGTCGTTTATATTAAAATGTGAAGTTAGAAAAAACTAACTTTTATCACGATGTTATAAAGGGGGTGTTATAAAGAGCAAAACAGCAGCGATGATTTCATCTATTATGAGTGTAGCAAGTTGTATTGTTCAGATTCGAAAGAAGAAACTGACAGATGTGCGGAAATTTTCGAGGCAATAAAGGTTCAATGTTAATATTAGTAGATTCCAAGGAGGTAATACATGTCTCTTATCAATAAAGAAGTATCTGAGTTTACTGCTGTTGCATATCAGAATGAAGATTTTCATCCTGTAACAAAAGCAGACCTTGTGGGAAAATGGAGTGTATTCTTCTTTTATCCGGCAGACTTTACATTTGTTTGCCCGACAGAACTGGAAGACCTGCAGAACAATTATGAAAAATTCAAAGCAGAAGGCTGCGAGATCTATTCTGTTTCCTGTGACAGTCAGTTTGTTCATAAGGCATGGCATGATCACAGTGAAAAGATTTCCAAATTAACCTATCCGATGCTTGCGGATCCGACC
The DNA here is from genome assembly GCA_024694565.1 of Butyrivibrio sp. Taxonomy (GTDB): domain Bacteria; phylum Bacillota; class Clostridia; order Lachnospirales; family Lachnospiraceae; genus Butyrivibrio. The sequence goes on from JAILJR010000067.1 coordinate 1,336, forward strand.
CATGCCATCGCAAGAGATTTTGAGGTGCTGATTGAGGATGCCGGACAGGCAGAGCGTGGAACATTTATCGTAAATCCGGAGTGCAAAATTGTGGCTTATGAAGTGAACTCAGGAAATGTCGGCAGAAACGCGGATGAGCTTTTGCGTAAACTTCAGGCCTGCAAGTTTGTCGCAGAACATGGAGACCAGGTCTGCCCTGCAAAATGGCAGCCGGGTGCTGAGACGCTCAAGCCGAGCCTTGATCTTGTGGGTGCATTGTAATGAATGAAAAAATGTATGATGCCATAATCATCGGCGGCGGCCCTGCGGGCCTGACTGCCGGCCTGTATCTGGCAAGGGCGAGGTATCGTGTACTGATTATTGAAAAGGAAACATTCGGGGGACAGATCACGATTACCAGTGAAGTCGTAAATTATCCTGGAATCGGCAAGACGAGCGGCAGGGAACTTACTGAGACGATGCGAAAGCAGGCAGAGTCTTTTGGAGCAGAGTTTCTTCTTGCTGAGGTGCAGAGCATGGATGTGACGAGTGATGTCAGGAGAGTGAAGACAGATAAAGGGGAATATGAGTGCTTCGGAATCCTGATTGCTACCGGAGCCCATCCCAGGACGGTTGGCTTTACCGGTGAGATGGAATATCGGGGTCATGGAGTGGCTTATTGCGCAACCTGCGACGGAGAATTTTTTACCGGGAAAGAAGTCTTTGTAATCGGGGGTGGGTTTGCCGCAGCAGAAGAAGCTGTGTTCCTGACGAAATATGCTTCTCATGTTACGATCCTGATTCGCGGTGATGACTTCCGATGTGCAAAAGCAACTGCGGATGAGGCTCAAAACCATCCAAAGATTACAGTCCTGAGGAATACTTCTATGGTCGCGGTAGAAGGGGACAGTGTACTTCGCCGGATCATATATAAGAATAAAGTTACTGGAGAGACAACGGTGTATGCTCCGGAGGGAGATACCTTTGGCGTATTTGTTTTTGCAGGTTATTCACCCAGTACGGAACTGGTGAAGGATCTGGTGGAGTTGAATGAAGCGGGGTATATCGTAACGGACCGGCAGCAGAAAACATCCGTAGACGGGATTTATGCAGCAGGTGATGTGTGCATTAAGAATCTGCGTCAGGTTGTGACTGCGACCTCCGATGGGGCTCTGGCAGCAACAGAGATGGAAAAGTATTGTGCTCTGATGCAGAAGAAGACCGGGATCAAGCCGGTTGTTCCTGCAATTGATAAATCTGTACCTGAAAAGCAGAACAAAGAAAAACAGGCAGATAAGACTTCACAGGGATTGTTTACTGCTGATATGGTTGCACAGCTAAACACTGTCTTTAGCCGTATGGAGAATCCACTTATCTTAAAAATGTATCTGGATGAGAGGGGAGTATCAAAAGAACTGGAAGCTTACATTGATGAACTGGCGGCGTTAACGGATAAGATCCATGTTGAAAAGAATACTGGTCAGGGCGAGGAATATCCATGCGTGTGTATTTATCGGCAGGACGGTTCAAGTACAGGCATGGTATTCCATGGCGTACCTGGGGGACATGAGTTTACTTCCTTTATCCTGGGACTTTATAATGCTGCAGGACCAGGACAGCCAATTGCGGAAGATACAAGAAACAGAATAGAAGCACTGAACAAACGGATCGATATGAAAGTTATGGTCAGTCTGACCTGTACGATGTGCCCAGAACTTGTAATAGCAGCACAGAGGATTGCATCGCTGAACGATCAGATCTATGTTGATGTTTATGATCTGAACCATTTTCCAGCTTTTAGGGAAAAGTTTAAAGTTATGAGTGTCCCTTGCTATGTCTTAAATAACGGACAGCCAATGTTTGGAAAAAAGAAAATAGAAGAACTGCTTGACATTATGGAATCATAGAAATGAACACAGCACGTTTTGCAATTCCACGGGATTTATGATTTAAGGAGGATTCATATGAAAAAAATACATGGTTATGTTGTTTTTATATTGAGCAGTTGTTTGATGTTAGGCGGTGTAAATGCTTTTGCCGGGCAGATTCTGGAAGGAGATGCCAATGTAGATCAGAGAAATTATCCATCTACGGCACCTTTTATCCATCCACCTTTCTACAATGTAAAGGTGAAAGTGGATGTAGGCGATGATGGTGTGATCACAGCTGTGACCGATAATGGAACCGGGAGCACGGGATCCGTCCAGGAAGGCAATGAAGAATTTTGGGAGAAAAAGAATAAACCGTTTTTTGATACAGCTGTCGATGGGGGATTGTTTGAGAAATTCACAGGAAAAACTCTCGATGAAGTGAAGGCTATGGATATGAACAGTGATGCGGACGCGGTTTCAGGAGCAACTATGGTCAGTGCAGCGGCTCAGGAAGCAGTAGTAAATGCCCTGGAGGGCAGGGCGGGCAAGACATTCCTGGAAGTGGAAGGGTCAGCACTCACAGTTGAAGGCATTGAAGGGAATACCATTACATTAGTCAGCAATCTGCCGGACGATTTTGATCTGCAGCTTCTGGATATCCGCTGGAGTGTTTATAATGAAGATATTATCCCGGAAGACAGCTATTCTTGTGATATTAAAGATGGTAAAATGATAATCACTTTTGAAGATATGTCAGCCCTGAAGCCTGGCTTCTATTATATAAATGTCTTGGATGCAGCCGGAAAGTACCGGTCACCCAGCTTTGAAGGAGGCCCCGGAAAAGCTCAGGCTGCTTATTTTGTGATTGACAGCAGCCTTACAGAGGAAGATATTTCATTTGATGGTACTTCTGTTGTTCTTGCTTCAGGTGATGTTAAAGATTATTTGAAAAATATTGAACATGTACAGATTCTGAGGGAAGGTAATGAAGAGGCGACCGAACAGGCGCCTGTGGGACATCATGGTACGGTTGCCGATTTTATCGCATTGGATGATAATGGAGTATTAAATGCAGATGGAATTGTAAAAGCCCGCGATGGAAGTGAGTCAGCTCTGTTTGAGGATGGTGCTGCTTACACTGTTACCGTAGCAGCTTTTGGATATCCGGAGCTTATTTTTGATTTCTCCAAATAAGGGAAGTTACTGTGACAAAAAGTGTCTGCGAAGTCGTCCTAGCGAACCAATAATATACCCTGGAGGGGCTAAACTTAAACCCCCATTTGAAATGGGGGTTGTTAACTTAGCTGCTCAATTCAATCAGACCATTTTTGCAACAGTTTCTGCGAGAGTCCTTTTAAGCGCATTTAAATCTGACTGATCCGGATGCGAGAGAGCCTTATCAAAGTTAGTAATCATAAGGTCATAATGTGCTCCCTGGTTCGGAACCTTGGATTTATTATTTTCGTACTGCTCACGGAAGGCAGCAGGCATTTTCCCTTGACACATA
>JAILJR010000097.1 GCA_024694565.1 Butyrivibrio sp.
TATGCTCTGCGCTCTTCCAAAGTGGAATTTCCTATCTCAGGTGCACCTGCCATAACCACAATCTCCTCAGTGTATCTGCCTGTCCTGGCGGTATTTTTCCATGTACTCCATGTTTATCTCACGAATTTCCTTTTTACCATCTATGTAATCCTGATATATGTCCCAGGGACTTCCGCCTCCAAGCCAGCATGAAGAACAGTTCTCACAACCGCCACCGCAGTCAAGAGAATTCTTTATTATCTGCTCACGTTCTTCTTTAGTTGTATCTTTGATCAGGATAGACTTCATGCTTATTCCTCCCAGTCTTTGCAAACTAAGGCTATGTGCATCGCCTTTTCGCTCCTTTCGCTTCGTAGCGGTACTAAGCTCGAAAATACCTCGCTAAGTACCGACGAGCTCATAGGGCCTCTCAGCTACTTGTGAGCGGTCGGTACTTAGAGGCCGTACTTTGGCCTCTTAGCACCGCTACCAGCGAGCAGGAGCGAAAGCGTGCCCGAAGTGATTGTACAATATGCACAGCCGGATCCGGCCTGGCGAGCTTTTGTCGGGCGACTCATATAATGTCTATAGCACAGTATGTTGTATAGCCACTCCATGAAGCTGCCTATCCGATTGTAAGCATGCCGCTACAAGTAACAACGAGTGCCACAGCATTAGCAGCAGAATGGACAGCAAAAGGAATTGCAAGCTTTTTGTACCTATAGTAACTATATGTGATCACAATTCCCATCAGGAAAGCATAGCTTCCCTGCACAGGATTCATATGATAAATGCCAAAGAGTGCTGATGTCAGCAGGATTGATAATACTGCACTCTTTGTATACCGATCTATGAAGTTAAAAATAAAATATCTAAAGATCAGCTCCTCCACAAGCGGAGTCACGAGACAGTATAACATAAAAAGTACAAAAACAGATGAACTGATTCCAAACATCCCTTCTGCTATTTCCATATATGATTTAGCTGAAGTAAGCCCAAGAGCATTAAAGATAAAAGTAAGCACAAAAGCTGTGCCGCCACCAATAGCCGCCCAGATAATGCAATCATACCACTTTATTCTTCCTGCGTTAGATGAATAAACAGAACCCGTTGCCATAATTTCCACCTGTCCCGTAGTTTTTTCCCTATGTTCTCAAATATTCTTCCTGCCCGCAGTCCTTAAGTGTGAAAATGGGTCGATGATAATCAAGCCATTTCTTACATGCTTTAAAAAAACGAAGTTGCGGTAGCATTTTGAATATTTGTATTTATGCATATTTCCTCCATATCAGATTGACAAATGTATCCAAAAAGTAGTTTAATATGTATTGATAATATAGTAACTGTTCGGACAGGCCAACATCAATAGCCAGTTTTTCAGCTTATGACTTACACAGGTCAGCTGCATCTGATTGTCGGTCAGTCTCTGACAGTTCAAAAAAACAAACCGCTAGGGGAGCTTAGCTGAGAGTGTACGCCATCTGCGCGTCTTACCCTTATCACCTGAACCGGATAATGCCGGCGTAGGGAAGCTGTTTTTTGTTGCTGTGTAAACTAGTGCTGTATATTCAGATAGTACAATTAATAGTTTGTTGAAGACAACACAAGTAAAACATTGACAGTTTATTTTGCAGCCTCCTTTTAGCGGAAGAATAAAGGGAGGATTTTTTTATGAGTTTATTTCTGCAAAAAGTTGTCGAAGATGGGTACACTACCTACAATATCACGGGTGCAGGCTATGCACTGGTTGTTGTTCTTGCAATAGGTTCATTTCTGGCACTCAGCTATTTCTTAAATACCGATGGACAATTCAAGATCAGCGTCAAACAGCTAACCGTTTCTGCACTCTGTCTCGCACTCGCATTTGTCTTTTCCAATATCAAATTGTTTAAAATGCCGATGGGCGGATCAATAACCGTATTCAGTATGTTTTTCGTGACCTTTATCGGTTATCTGTATGGCCCCAGGGTCAGCCTCTTTGCCGCCTTCGCTTACGGTCTGCTGCAGATGGTGGTTGATCCGTATATCATCAGTCTGCCACAGCTAATGTGTGACTACATCCTTGCTTTTGGCGCGCTCGGCCTTTCAGGCTTCTTTTATGGCAAAAAACATGGCATGATCAAGGGTTACCTGCTTGGAGTCTTTGGAAGATTTGTATTCTCCTGCCTGTCAGGTATCATCTTCTTTGCAGACTATGCACCTGAGGGCATGAATCCAATCGTATATTCAGCACTATACAACGGCTCATACCTTGGAGCCGAGGCTGTCCTTACCGTAATCATCCTTGCCGTACCGGTTGTACAGCAGGGACTTAACCGGGTAAAGATTGAGATGAATGAAAAGAGCCTGAAGAAGCAGGTTTCGCTCGGATGATCTGAAGATAAAAATGAAAAACCAATAAATCAGGAAGTTGAAGCTATAAGCGATTTCTAAGCTGATACGTCATACCGGAAAATATAAGCATCATTAAATCAGGAATTGAAGCTATAAGCGGTTTCTAAGCTGATACGTCATACCGAAAATATAAGCATCATTAAATCAGGAGTTGAAGCTATAAGCGATTTCTAAGTTGATGCGTCATACCGAAAAATATAAACATCATTAAATCAGAAAGTTGAAGCTATAGAGTCCCTCTCTGGAGGATGCATCTTACAAAAAAAATATCATAAAGAGGCATATAAAAATCAGAATCTACGATTTTTATATGCCTCTTTTTTGGTGTAAATCTAAAATGAGACAGCCTCAACATTCTGAAATATTCAATAATAATGCTTGCAGATATCACTTCACTTTAGCATTTATGAGATGAGTAGCCCTGAATCTGTACAGCTTTCCTAAGTGCCACGGAGTAAAGATATGCCTCCTTAACCCTGAATCCGGTCGCGGCTTCGATGGCACGACGGTAGAGCTCTATCTGTTTTTTGTATCTCCTGATCAGTGTTTCACCGTCAGAAACCCGGTCGGTCTTATAGTCGATAAGGACGGCCTCACCATCCTCGATGAAAAAGGCGTCGATGATTCCCTGTATAAGCACCATCTCCTCCTTTGGGAATTTGGGATCAAGCTCTGAAGCCGAAATTCCCATCATGAAAGGCTTCTCACGCATGAGGGTCCCAGCCCTGAAGGCATTTCCCATCCTCTGTCCTATGTCAGATGCCAGAAAAGCAGTGACATCGGGGGTCCATACCATCTGTGGTGTCTCAGGATCCATCGGTCCATCTTCCGACTTTCTCTTTATCCAGTCACGTATAAAAATTGATACTCTGCCCGGCTTATGACCACTGACTTTCCCGGCAGAGATAGTCGTATTATTTTTATGCCCGTCATCCCGGGAAGAAAGAGCTTTAGTGCTTACACTTTGTTCATCTGATTCAGAAGAAGCATCTCTTGATACAGGATCTTTCACGCCAGCATGGTTTGAACTTTCATCAGTACCTGCTTTCAGAGCAGAACTCTTATTAGCACTGGCTCTCCGTTCATCTGAAACTGAAGCATCTTCCTTGCCACTCTCATCAAATTCTTCCCTTGCAGCCTTCATCAGATTTATATTTCCATATATCTCATCATCCAAAAGCTCCATAACTCTGTGATATGCGGTACCCTTGTCCGCTCCGGTGTAGTGTTTATCAGGCTTTGAAGCATCATGCTCAGACTCAGCATGTATCGCGGGTTTCAGGACATCAGTCCCCGTAGGCTCAGTATCCACGCGCATTTCAGGCATCATACCTTCAACAGGCATAAAGCCTGCCTTTTCAGCACCGGCCTCTTCCTCTGACTCAAGAACAAAGCCTGCTTTTACCGCAAATGCTTCTTCCTCCTCGTAGGCTTTCTTCTTTAGCTCTGATACAGATGTCTTGGTAAAAAGACCTCTCAGATTTTCATAAGCATACTTAGATGAAAATCGCACGTTCAGTCTGTCAGCAAGTTCAATATCGAAAAATGAATCCTGCGCCTCTCGAGTCTGCTCCTCTGAATCCCGTGCCTCTGAAGTCTGCTCCTCTGAATCCCGTGCCTCTGAAGTCTTCTCCTCTACATCCAGTGCCTCTGATGCCGATGTCTCTGAATCCTGCGCCTCTGAAGTCTGTGCAGCATCTCTATCCTCTCCCATAACTGACTTATTCCGGGATGCAGCCTTAAGAATCGACGTCTTAAGCTCTTCCCTGTGCAGCAGCCCCCGGACTTCCCTTTCAATGAGGTTTTCCTTCAGTTCTCTCTCTCCAAGTGCGATCATCCTGAATTCAGGAGTATCTTCTTCAGATGAATTGTCAAATGACCTCCGAATCCTTTCAGACTCTGCAAAATCAAGTTCATATCTCTTTAACACATCACGCATTGCAGGATGAGGCAAAAGAGCTCTTAGCACAAGTGTGAAGTACCCGGACGCGCCTTGCCTTAGGAAAAACGGAATGACTCTTTCTTCCCGGGATTTCGAGTCTCCATCCCCCATGATCATTTGCAGATTCTTTAGCTCAGCAGAAAGAGTCTTAAACAGATCCCCGACAAATGCTGTAAGAATGAGCTTCTCCTTTGCCCTGGTCAGTGCCACATACAGAACCCTGATCTCCTCTCCGAGATTGTCGTTGCCCATCTTGTCTGTGATGATCCGGCGCTTGAGGGTGTCGTACTTTACACGCTGCTTTGAATCTATGCATTTTGTGCCAATGCCAAGATCCATGTCACAGACAAGGTCACCGCGCAGATCCATCCTATTGAACTCCTTTGAGAGCCCTGAGACAAAAACAACGGGAAACTCTAAGCCCTTACTCTTATGGATACTCATTATTCGCACGACATCAGCATTTTCATCAATTGTTCCCGCCTCGCCGTAATCCACCCGAACGACCCGGATGTGCTCAATATATCTGACAAAATGAAACAGCCCCCTAAAGCTGGTCTTTTCAAAGTTTGCCGCCCTCTCAAGCAGCATCTCGATATTGGCCCTTCTCTGGTTTCCGGATGGCTGCGCTGTGACGATCATGTCAAAGCCGGTTCTGTCAATAATGAGCTGCAAAAGCTCATGGACAGGAGTGTAGGTAGAAAGATCACGAAATTCCTCTATCATCTGAATAAAGGATGCAACCTTCCTCAAAAGCTCCGCCGGCAGATCCGGGCTTTTACAGTTTTTTTCATCCAAAGCATACGGATTCGCATCATCAGCCTTTTTCCCCTTGGCCAAAGAATCCGTAAGGCCCGGACTTTTACTCATTTCCTCCGCCGAAGCTTCACCCAGCTCCGGCCTTTCACTGATTCCCTCCGCCGAAGTTTCACCCAGCCCCGGCACACTACTGATTCCCTCAGCCGAAGCTTCACCCAGCCCCAGCCCTTTACTCATCCCTTCATACAATGAGTCCGACAGCGTATCCACCTCAGCCCCATTTATCGCTATCCTTATAAGCGCAAGCTCCTCATCGCTAAAGCCCCCCAAGGGTGAATGCATTACAGAGACAAGTGGTATGTCCTGCGTGGGATTGTCAATTACTGAGAGCATGTTTAAAAGAACTGCCACCTCCGGCGAATCGAAGTAGCCGCTCTTTGAGTCAATATATGTCGGGATCCCCTGATCCTCCAGGACATCCTTAAAGACATCATCCCACCCTGACAGCGACCTGAGCAGGATAACGATGTCCTTGTACATCAGGTCCTTATTCTCAGCACGAAGCTGCTGAATTCTCTGGGCTATGAGAAGAGCCTCCTTCTCCTTGTCTGAAAGGCCACTGATATACTCATCCTCATCACCGTTCTCAAGAACGCTCTTTCCGTCAAGCATGATGAGCTCGGGAGTAACATCAAAAGCCGGTTCATCATAGGAAGCCCCGCAGACCAGCTCCGCATCCCTGTCATAGTCAACACCGCCCAGGTCACTTCCCATTATCCTTCTGAAGATATAGTTTGTTGCACTTAGGACCTGGCTCCTGCTCCTGAAGTTTTTGTGCAGGTCTATCCTTCGGTCCTTTGCGTCAAAAGACTTATCGTAGGCATGCAGTTTTTCCATGAAGATCTCAGGTCTTGCCAGCCTGAACTTGTAGATGCTCTGCTTGACATCACCCACCATAAACCTCTCAGACGCACCTGCCTCTTCACCGGAAATTGCCTTCAGTATCATCTCCTGAACATTGTTGCTGTCCTGATACTCATCGATCAGAACCTCGCGGTAATAATCCCTGTACTCCAGCGCAGTGGCAGAGGGCGTGCACGCCATAAGGATCTCCGCGGCAGTTTTTCCGGCGCACTCATCAGCAGACGGATGGTTCACCAGTATCTGAAGGGCAAAATGCTCCATGTCAGAGAAATCAATTAATTGCAGACTTCTCTTTTTCTCATCAAAGCCCTCCTTAAATTTCAGGGTAAGCCGGCAGAGCTCCTTTACTGCCCTGTCGCAGAGCTTCATCTGTTCAATGATCGTCCCCGCTGTGAGAGCAAAATATTTCTCCCTGAGGTCATCGATGGACTCCTTCACATCCTGACGCAGATTCTTAACATATTCCCTCTTGTCAGCACTGACCGAATCATCCTTTTTTGAGGGCAGTCTTGCAAAAGAAATTGTGCGAATGCCGTCAAACAGTGCATCGTAGCTATCATATCGCAAAGCCGCACAAATACTGTCTTTGTCCGCATCAAGCACATCTCCGTACATGTATGGGCCGTCGGGCTCATTGCACAGGGAAATACATATACTGATCTTTGCAGCACACTCACTTATCGTTCTCCTTGCACTCTCAACGCACTCCTTTACCCACGGCAGCTCGTCAAAGGGAACATCTCCGATATCATAGTCCCCTGCTCTCTCACGGATCCAGTCCTCAGGAAAGGGCATACTCATTGAAAAGTTGTAAAGCTGCCCGATGTAGTCCTCCACCTTTCTGTCCCTGCTTCCGGTGCTGAAGTAGTCCATGCAGAAGAGAAAGTCGCTGTCCGCATCACCCTCACCGGCAGCATATTCTTTTTCCAGAAGCTCTGTCATCACATCCTCGCGAATGAGCTTAAGCTCACCCTCGTCACCAACCCTGAAGGAAGGGTCAAGACCAATGGCGCTAAAGTCATTTCTTATCACATACTGGCAAAAGGAGTCGATCGTGGTTATCTGCGCGTTGTGTATAAGCGTCTCCTGCCTCTGGAGGTGGGTGTTCTCCGGCTCCATGGACAGCTTTTTACGTATGGCCGCCGTTATCTTTTCCTTCATCTGGGATGCCGCGGCCTTGGTGAAGGTGACCACCAGGAGGTGATCCACATCAAGGTCGGAGCAGATGAGCTGTATTATTCTTTCGACCAGCACGGCAGTCTTGCCTGAGCCGGCTGCCGCCGACACCAGGAGATTGCAGTCCCTTGCATCAATGACTGCCTGCTGCTCATCGGTAAATTTTACTTCCATTTATTGTTCCTCGAATTTATGGTACTCATTAAGTATCATCGCCTTGGCATCGTTTGCCGAAATATCAAGCTTTCTCTTCCTGAATCCGACGATCCTCTCGTCAAAACCGCATATAGACCTGTACGGGCAGAAGGTGCAGGAGGATTTCTGTCCGTCCTCGTAGGGATTGACCGATATGTCACCTGAAAGGATGCGCTTTCCGAACTCCTTTACCCTGCGGCTTACAAAAGAGGAAATTGCCCGGTACTCCTCCAAAGTCGCAGTCTGCGAGTGAGCCGAGAAGGATCCGTCTTTCTTCAGCTCCACGGGGATGATATCACTTGACCTGATTATCTTATTATCCAGGAGCCGTACAACATCAGTATCCCCGTTGACAAGTCCCGTCATCTTCAGCTTTCCGATTATCTCCTCGTTTATCTTCTCCGGAGCCAGCTCCTCTTTTCCCTCAGCCAGCGGATCGTCCACCTGGTAGTATAAAATAGCTGCCGGGATCACGTCTTTCCCGCCGGAAATCTTCCTCTCAACAGCCGTAGCCACATTCATGTACATCACAAGCTGCAGCTGAAGCCCGTAATAAAGATATGCAATGTCAAATTTGTGTGCTCCCGACTTAAAGTCCATCACCTTCACATAGATGTGATTCTGATCCTCGCACAGATCCACCCTGTCTATCTTTCCGACAAGATGCATGCGCTCGGTTATCTGCTGCTTCTCATCTTTTGTGAGTGTTACATCAATCTCATCAATGCTGCCTGCCTCGTCAAAAGACATCTCGACAAAAGCAGGATCAAATTCCCCCTTTGTCATCTGATATTTCAGGGTATCCACGGTCCTTACCAGTATCCGTCTTATCCTGTCTATCATGTGCCGGTTCCTGCTGCTTGAGAGAAGAACATTCTCGCCGTAGGTTTCAACACACTCATGAAGTGCCGCATCCAGCATCTCATCCGATGCCTCTTTTGTCAGCTCCTTCCAGTTAATACCCCTTGAGATGATCTCACCTGTGTACTTCTCAAGAACCTTGTGAAAGACGTTTCCCAGGTCAGCAGCATCAAACTCAAAATCCTTCCTCTCATCAATAAGCAGACCATATCTCAGAAAATGAGCATAGGCACAGCTTCCAAACAGCTCCAGCCTGCTGACGCTGTTTTCAAGGGCGGCTCCGTAGAGCGCAAGGGCAACTGCCTTGGCAACGGGCTCAGACTTATAGTGTGCAAAAGAAGCATCGACCATTTTTTCCAAAAGCTCTTTTGGTCCATCCTTCGCAAGAACCCACGCCAGGGTCATGAACAGGCGCCTGTCTTCGCCAACCACCCTTCCTGCCGCATATTCACGCATCATAGCGCAAAGCCGCTCATAGCCGTCCTTTGGCCCTTCTATCTGGTCGAAAACCCGCTCATCTTCAGGCCTTTCAACACGCAGCCCTTCATACATGCCAAGGAGCTTAGGGATGAGATATGCGGGATTCAGTGACTTGCCATCCTGCGACATCTCAGAGTATGACAGATACAGCCTGTCCGTAGGCTTTGTCAGGTTCATGTAAAGATAGAGCCTCTGTATATACATCTGCTGCCTCGGCGATGGCGCAAACTCAATCTCTGACTGTGAGTCCATGAGAAACTGTCTGTCGATGTCAGACAGTATCCCACCGCCGCCGGCATTCGAGGGAATATTCCCGTCATTGACGCCCACAAAAAACAGGATCCTGACCTCCCTTAGCCTGGTCCTCTCGATGTCGCCGACGATTATCCTGTCAACATCCTGAGGAATCGTACCCACAGAGATCTCGCCAAAGCCGGCGCTCAATATATCCTTGAATTCCCTGAGATTTACGCTGTCATCCCCGATAAGGGACTCCATCTGCTCAAAGAGTTCCATCACCTTGTCGTAAATCTGCTCATACTCCCTGGCCTTTTTCAGGTCCCCTTTCTGCAAAAAGAAATCACGAAAGCCCAGCAGCTTTTTCTCCGAGTCATTCTTTTCGACTACTGATCTAAGCGCGTCTACCAGGTCCTTCACCCTTCCTTTCCCGGCGCCAAAAAGCGGCTCCAGATCTGCAGTGATGCACTCTCGCATCGCCTCCAGCTTTTCAAGGATCTCAACCTCTTTGTCCGACGCCGCCTTCTTTCTAGAAGCAAATTTCCTCGGCATCCTCCGGTTGAAGCGCTCTTCCCACTGCTCGCCCTTCCTTATCCCAAGCGCCCTGACATAATTCTCGAGAAGATCCACATCTCCCCGGTCGAAGCCTGTCATCCCGCTCCTCAGATAATGAAAGACGTCCTCGTACCTGTAGCCTGTGATCACGATGTTGATCGCACTCGTTATGTACTCGATAAATGGATTGAGAAGAATGCTCTCGCTCTGGTCGACAAAAACAGGTATGTCATACCTGTCTGCCAGTCTGCTGATCAGATCTCCGTATGTTTCAAGTGAACCGCATACCAGGGCAATATCCCTGTAGGCGTAGGCTTCTTCCCTGACCAGGTCCTTTATCTTTATCATGGTCTGACGGACCTCTTCGCGGGGACCGGACGCAGAATATATTGACAGTGCTTTTACATCACCCTCATATTTCTCAGTCTTATATCGGAAAAGAGTACTCTCCAGATATGAAAGCTCCGGATTGGCCGAAAGCCTTCGGACAGGATTACCTGCGAAGAATATATCCCCGGTTCCGGTCGCTTCTTTATGCCTTAACTCTCTGAAGGCCTCAAATTCTGTAACCGGTGAGCCCGCCTCTTTTTCCAGCTCAAACATGAGCCTCTCAAGATCCCTCACAGTCTTTTTGCTCAGCATAAAGAGCTCCTGCTCCTCGTAGCTGCTGTATGGGTCAGCCTCATCACCGACAGTCACCGTAAAGATCACTTCTTTGGCCAGTGCAAGGAGCTGCTTTATTACCCGGTACTGTATCGGTGTAAAACCTGTAAACCCGTCAAAGACGATCACACTGTCGCGTACAAGTTCTGATTTCGGCAGCGCCCTGCACAAAATATCCAGGGTCTCTTCCGCCGTTGTAAACCTTCCGTTTATGAACTCGAGAAACTTCTTATATAAAAGACGCAGGTCCCGCAGCTTTGCATTAAGTGCTTTCTTTCCTTTGCTCTTCTCCTCGAGGACAGCCAGCTCATTATCCCCGATTCCGTACTGCATGAACTCGGAGATGATCGACTTTACCTCATCGATATACCCGGTCTTGTGCATGTTTCTTCCAATTACCGGTATCTCGTCCGGCATCGAATCCGCCACCTTCATGAGCACCAGACTCTTTCCCACATCATCCAATACAGAAAAAAAGCTAAGGCCTGTCTCCTCGAAAATCCTGTGGGAGAGCCTGCCAAAGCTCAGTATATCGATGTTCATTATTGCATGGGCCGGATGCATCCGGACAACATCCTTCTGGGTCTGCATCGTGAACTGGTCCGGGACTATGATCAGGAAATCACGTCCCGGTTCCTCCATGCTTCTTTTTATAATCTCCTCGTAAATCCCGGTGCTCTTTCCTGCACCGCTTGCCCCGAAACAAAATCTAAGCATATATCTTATTTCTCTCTTACATAATAACTTGCTGAGTTTTGCGCTACCATCATACGTTTACCGTAACAGTTCTCTTCTGTTCCGATATCACTTCAATGTATCAATCGGGAAGTATCAAGACATTATCCGGCTCATTTTCTCACGAACACCACTCTTTTGCATTCCGTGCCTCAGTTCCACACCGGATTGGCTTTCCAACCATCATCGAAAATCTCATCTGCGTATCTGCAGCATGAAATGTACTTCCATCTGTTGTCGTAGAAAAACGGAAGTATCAGGTACATCTGCATTCTTCCCTTGTCTGCAGGGAGCGCTGAATGGTAGTAATCCACCAGATAATCGGCTTTTTGGGCCTTGCACCTGTCAAGCACGGTCGGCATATAATAAAACTCCATGAACCGCTTCCGCTCCTGTGGCAAAAGATACATGTCCGCATAAACTCTGCACGCTTCGACGGAATCCGTGGATTTTTCAGCCACTGAGATCTGTTCCGAATTGAGGAATATATTGACAACCGTCCCATCCTCGTCAAACAGATCAACCCTGAAGTACTGATTGAAAACATGAGCCATTGCAACATGAAGACTCTCCGTAGTGTCATCATGTTCATGAAGCGAGATGTTTCTTGACACCACTGCAAAGGCGCTCCTTCCCTCAGCGCTTGAAAGGAACCTTATCTTATTGTTGATGATACTTCCATTTGTGATAGTATCAACTGCGGACCTTTTATCCTCTGATTCCTCTGCCTTTTTCAGCGCAGAATGAAATCTCTTGATCTCCTGAAGACTGACATTCCTGGCTACGTCATCGGCACTCTTTAAAGAGCTGTGTCCGACTGAGCTCAAAAAACTCATATACGCACTGTTCGCATAAAGATACCTCGACTGCCCGTTCTCAAATTCAACAAAGGAAATTGGAATATTGTTGACAACCTCCATCGTCTTCGGGCGAAGAGGCGTATTTCCAAGGAGATTTACCTCTCCTATGCTGTCGTAGTACTTTCTGAATCTTATATCCTCACAGAACTCCGGAATGAGGTCCTTCGACCTGTCTATCTCATTTGTTGGCACCGGCTTTCCAAAAAGGTAGCCCTGCAGCTTTTCACAGCCAATCCTCTTTAGGAATTCGTACTGCTCCTGCGTCTCTACGCCCTCAGCAAGAGTATGAATGCCAAGCTCTTTTGCCATATTGACAATGGTTGCGAGTATTACCTTCGACTTCTTGTTGGTTTCAAAAGAGCGTAGGAAATCCATGTCAATCTTCAGCACATCAAAGTCATAGTTCTTAAGGTTGTTAAAAGAGCTGTAGCCGGAACCAAAGTCATCCATCCAGACTTCATAGCCTGCATCCCTGAATTTCTTGATCTGCTCGCCCAGAAAATCAGATCCTGAAGCAATGGCGCTCTCAGTCACCTCAATGTGAAGGAGCTCTGTAGGTATGCCATACTTCTCCCTGCACTTGTTGATCTCGGAGAGAATATCGCACAGCTCAAAATCGAGCTGTGAAAGGTTGACAGACACAGGCTCAACACAACACCCGCTGTCAATGTCATCCCGAAGGTCTGAGCATACCATATCAATAATGCAGATATCCAGTTTGTGTACAAGGTGAACGCTCTCAAGCACCTCCACAAACACCAATGGCGAGATTATCCCCATCACAGGATCCTTCCACCTCGCCAGAGCTTCAAAACCGCAGACCTTGCCGGTCAGCGCCCTTACCTCCTTCTGGTAATAAACCCTGAAGTATTT
>JAILJR010000173.1 GCA_024694565.1 Butyrivibrio sp.
TCAAGTATCGACCTTGGACTTGACCTTGCCGGTGGTGTCAGCATCACCTATGAGGTAGTCGGTGACGGGACACCGAGCAAGGAGGATATGTCCGATACCATCTACAAGCTTCAGCAGCGTGTACAGCAGTACAGCACAGAAGCCATGGTTTATCAGGAGGGCTCAAACAGGATCAACATCGAGATTCCGGGTGTTTCAGACGCAAACACGATACTTGAGGATCTCGGACAGCCCGGTAATCTGTATTTCATTGCACAGACAGACAGCACAGGAGCTGAGAATTATACCTACAGCTCAGGCTTCCACACAGATGCCGACGGCAACATGGTAATGGATGAGAATCCTGTGTTTGGTTATGTTCTTAACAAGTCAATCGATGAGCTCAAGGAAGACGGATCAATTGTTATCACGGGTGATCAGGTAAACACAGCTCAGGCTGTTTACCAGCATGACTCATATGGTGCCCAGGAACCTGTTGTTTCCCTGGAGTTCAACGACGATGGAGCCAAGGCCTTCGCGGATGCCACAACAAAGGCTTTTGCAAATGGTGAGAGCATCGGTATCTACTACGACGGACAGTTCATCAGTGTTCCGAATGTTCAGGCAGCAATCACAGACGGCAAGGCGGTTATCACAGGAATGTCCTCTTTCGAGGCAGCAGACAACCTGGCTTCTATGATCAGAATCGGTGGACTTAAGCTTCAGCTCAATGAGCTGCGTTCAAACGTTGTTGGTGCCCAGCTTGGTTCCGACGCGATAAGGACCAGCCTTATTGCAGCAGCAGTGGGCTTTGCGCTGATCGCAGTATTTATGATTGTGTTCTTCAGACTTCTCGGTCTTTCTGCAACACTGGCACTTGCTTTTTACACAGGACTTATGGTGTTCCTTCTCTCAGCCTTTGAGATGACACTCACACTTCCCGGTATAGCAGGTATCATTCTTTCAATCGGTATGGCGGTTGATGCCAACGTGCTTGTTTTCTCCAGGATCAAGGAGGAAATTGCATCGGGCAAGGCAGTTGATGATGCGAGAAAGAGCGGATACAACAAGGCACTTTCATCAATCCTTGACGGTAATATCACAACACTTATTGTCGCTACAGTGCTCTGGTTCCTCGGAACAGGAAGCATTAAGGGATTTGCCGAGACACTTATTCTTGGTATCATCCTTTCAATGTTTACAGCACTTGTTATTACAAGACTTATCACTTCAATATTCTACGGCATCGGCCTTCAGGACGTAAAATTCTACGGTAAGGCAAAGCCTGTAAAGAAGATCGATTTCGTCGGAAAGAGAAAGATCTTTTACGGAGTTTCATGTGCAATCCTTGTTGCAGGCGTCATCGTGATGGCAATAAATGCATCTGCCGGCAAGGGCGCATTCAATTACAGTCTTGACTTCGTCGGCGGTACATCCACAACAGTTACATTCGACAGGGCATACGAGCTTGCCGAGCTCGAGTCAACGGTTGCAAAGGATATCGAAGCAGCTGCAGGTATCAACGAGCTTCAGATCCAGACTGTAACAGGTACAAACCAGGTAATCTTCAAGTCTACAACCCTGAATGTACAGCAGAGAGAAGCGGTTGAAAATGTTCTCGAGACCAACTACGGTGTAACTGCAGACAATATCGCAGCGGAGACCATAAGCGGTGTTATCAGCTCCGAGATGAGAAGCGCAGCAATTGAGGCCCTTCTTATTGCTCTCGTGCTGATGCTGATCTACATCTGGATCAGATTCAAGGACATCAAGTTTGGTGCAGCTGCCATTATCGCGCTTGCACACGATGCGCTTATCGTTGTTGTATCCTATGCATTCACAAGGCTTGCAGTGGGCAGCACCTTTATTGCGGTAGTGCTCACCATTATCGGTTACTCAATTAACGACACGATCGTTACCTTCGACCGTATCCGTGAGAACCTGAACCTTGCAACCGGCAAGAAGGAGCTCGTTGATCTTGTAAACAGCAGTGTTTCACAGACACTTACACGAAGCATATTTACATCAGCAACAACCTTCTTTACGGTATTTGCACTCTACATCTTCGGTGTAGCTGACATCAAGGCATTTGCCCTTCCGCTGATGGTTGGTGTTCTCTGCGGAACATATTCATCAATCTTTGTTGCATCACCTATGTGGTACGACCTCAAGACCGGATTCAAGACTCTTTTTGCAAAGAAAGAGGCCTGAGATTGAGATATAAAAACTCTTCCCATTGTAATGAATGGGGAGAGTTTTTTTGACGAAGAGTGTACCGTCCTGCACCGGCAGGCAACTGAATCATAACTGTTTACCCGGGCTGACAAAATAATGAACTTACAGGCAAAAGATGGCCGTGCGTGTTTTTTACGGTCTGATCATAGAATTAAAACTGGCATGTTGATATTTAGGGGGTAAAGTCTCATAATAGTTTTATATGTCGAATTTTGTACTATTTGGGGGATTTTTACCTGAGTGAATGTCTTTTGACAGACAGGGATCTAAAATGATATGAGTTACCCGACAAAAGCTCGCCAGGCCGGCTCCGGCTGTGCATATTGCACAGGAGGCTGAGAGGCCCTGTGAGCTCGTCGGTACTTAGCGGGGTATTTTCGAGCTTAGTACCGCTACGAAGCCAAAGGAGCGAAAGCGTGCCCGAGGTGATTGTACAATATGTACAGCCGGAGCCGGACTGGCGAGCTTTTGTCGGGCAGCTCAACATCGTGATATTATGACGAAAGAAGGTAGCGAATCAGGCCATGGCAAAATGGATGGTTAGCATGAAAAAATCAGACTTTGACGCGACGGCGGCGAGGTTTGGGATACGCAATATAACGGCAAGGCTTCTTACAAACAGAGGGGTGACATCTGATGAAGAGATAGAAAGGTACTTGAACGGAGATGCTTCTATGATCGGAGACCCCTTCGAGCTTGAGGACATGGAAAAGGGTGCCGCTCTTATGCTGGAGCAGATAAAGAAGGGGGCAAAGATCCGTGTAATCGGCGACTATGACGTTGACGGCATCTGTTCATCATATATCCTTGTATCGGGGCTTAGGCTCTTTGGCGGTGATGTGGATTATGTGTTGCCGCACAGGATAAAGGATGGGTACGGGCTCAGCGTTAAGCTGGTAGATGAGGCATTTGCACAGGGACGTGATACTATCATTACCTGCGACAACGGAATTGCTGCCTTTGATCAGGTGGCTCATGCAAAAGAGCTGGGCATGACGGTGATCGTAACCGACCACCACGAGGTGCCGTTTGAAGCTGCCGTTAAGAGCGCAGATGATAAGGACAGAGCCGGGGGCGGCGGAGAGTCAACAGTAGCTGTCAAAAAAGCCGGAGACATTCTGACTAGTCCGAGGGAAGATGAGTCAACCGTAGCTGCAAATAAGTGTGCAGATGCCCGCGTCTCTTCAATAACTTCGGCAGACTCATACGCTTCAGAACCCGTAGCTGCAGTTCAAATGACCAGGGAGATCCTTCCACCTGCAGATGCGGTCATAGACCCCAAGAGAAGGGATGGCCACGTCAGGTTTAAGGAGATCTGCGGAGCGGTTGTGGCGTACAAGTTCCTGCAGGTCATGCAGAAGCTCTCGGGGCAGAGGTTTGATGACTTTTTCGATGAGATGCTTATCTTTGCCGGAATTGCCACAGTATGTGACGTTATGGAGCTAAGAGATGAGAACAGGATATTTGTAAAAGAATCCTTAAAGCGCATAGCGGATACGAAGAATAAGGGGCTGCGTGCCCTTATCAACGTCAACAACCTGGACGCAAGGGCTCTTTCGGCTTATCACTATGGCTTTGTCATTGGTCCCTGCTTTAATGCTTCGGGAAGACTTGAGATGGCATCGAGGGCTCTTGGTCTTTTACTTGAAGAGGATGAAAAAAAGGCAGCAGAAGAGGCAGTGGTTTTGAGGGATATGAACGACAGCAGGAAGGACCTGACTGCAAAGGGTGTCGAGAAGGCAGTTTCAATCCTTGAAGCGCAGGAATCAAAGACGGGGCTTCCGAAAGTTATCGTCATATACTTAAGTGACGTTCATGAATCGATTGCAGGGATCATAGCCGGAAGGATCAAGGAGAAGTATTACCGGCCGACCATCATATTGACAGAGAGCGCCGATGGCGGAGCAAAGGGCTCCGGCAGATCCATCGAGAAGTACGACATGTTTGAGAATCTCTCAAAGTGCAGGGATCTGTTTACGAAATTTGGCGGTCACAAGATGGCAGCAGGCTTGTCCCTTCCAAAGGAAAATATTGATGAACTCAGAAGACGGCTCAATGATGACTGCACGTTATCGGAGGAGGACTTCGTAAAGGTTCTTCACCTTGACATGGTGCTTCCCTTTGTACATGCGGATATGGAGCTTGTCAGGGAGTTTGAAAAGCTTGAGCCCTTTGGAAACGGCAACGAAAAGCCACTGTTTGCCCAAAAGGATGTCGCTCTTTTATCGGGCAGGATCATGGGGAAAAACAGAAATACAGGTAAATACCGCGTCAGTGACGGAAGCGGTCAGATATGTGATATGATGTACTTTGGAGATATTGAGGGATTCAATGATTTTCTGGTGGATACCTTCGGCAGAGCTAAAGTAGATGACCTCTACGAGGGAAGGAGCGATGGAAATATGAAGATAAAGATCGCCTACTATCCCAACATAAATGTGTACAACGGCAGAAGCTCGCTGCAGATAATAATGAGTGATTTTTGCTGACGAAGCGTCATTTGAGCTGACCGGCAGCTCATGCTCAGAGAAGCTCAGAGAAGCAAATGAATAAAAATGCGCAGCAATAATAAAAATCCCCATAAAACCACAAAAACACACGCAATTGCGTGTGCCTGCGGTTTCTTATGAGGGGGAGATGTGAATTGTTAGGTTCACATCCATGAAAGTATAATAATACAAAAATGTGTCCAAATTGTGAATTTTTTATAAAATATGGAACTGTTTTTTTGAAAAGAGTTTTTTTCGCAGGACAGAGGAGGTAAGGAAATATGACGTTAGAAAAACTACTTGGGGAACTGAAATGTGAAGTAACAGCAGGAAATTCCAAAGAAAAGGTGAACCCCTCAGAGATTGAGATAAGGGATATCGCCAACGACAACAGGAAGATAGATGATGGCTCTCTTTTCATATGTATCATCGGCGCCAACTTTGACGGTCACAGCTGTGCTGCGGAGGCATTTGATAAGGGAGCGGCAGCGATTGTCATCCAGCATGATGTCGAGCTTCCGGATGACTGCAAAAAGCCGGTGGTAAGGGTGGAGGACACGAGATATGCCATGGCCTTTATATCAGCTGCGTTCTTTGATCATCCCGCTTCAAAGCTGAAGACCATCGGTATAACCGGAACCAAGGGAAAGACAACTACCACCTATCTGATCAAGAGCATGCTTGAGAATGCCGGTCACAAGGTGGGGCTTATCGGTACGATTGAGGTCATCATCGGCGATGAGCACATACATGCGGAAAACACCACACCTGAGTCCTACAATCTGCAGGAGTACATGGCCAGGATGGTAGAGGCCGGCTGCGACAGCGTGGTTATGGAGGTGTCCTCACAGGGGCTTATGCTCCACAGGAGCCAGGGCTTTACATTTGACCTCGGAATCTTTACCAATATTGAGCCTGACCACATAGGACCGAATGAGCACAAGGACTTTGAGGACTACATGCACTGCAAGGGCCTTTTGTTCAAGCAGTGCAGGGTTGGCATATGCAACGGGGACGACGTTCACACAGAGGATATTCTGGAGGGACACACCTGTGAGGTTGAGACCTACGGCTTTAATAAGGGAGTGGACATAAGGGCTGTCAATCTGGCCTATATCAGAAAGCCCGGAAACCTCGGAGTCTTTTTTGACACAGAGGGACTCATCAACATGCACGCCGAGATCACAAATCCGGGAAAGTTCAGCGTATATAACGCACTGTGCGCAATAGCGGTTGCAAGGCACTTCGGATGCACGCCCGACGAGATAGCATCAGCGCTTAAGATAGCCAAGGTAAAGGGCAGGATCGAGATGGTCAAGGTCTCTGATGATTTCACACTGATGATCGATTATGCGCACAACGCCATGGCTCTGAAGAGCCTTTTGACGACGCTTCGGGATTATCGTCCCAACAGGCTTATCTGTCTTTTTGGCTGCGGAGGAAACAGGAGCAAGCTACGCCGCTATGAGATGGGAGAGGTCAGCGGAAAGTATGCGGATTTCACAATCATAACCTCCGATAACCCAAGGTTTGAGGAGCCTCTTGATATCATTGCCGACATTGAGACGGGCATGAAAAAGACAGATGGCAAGTACATCAAGATTGCGGACCGCAAGGAGGCAATAGCGTATGCCATCGACCACGGCGAGCAGGGCGACATCATCGTACTTGCCGGGAAGGGGCACGAGGACTACCAGGAGATCAAGGGAGTCAAGTACCATATGGATGAGAGGGAACTCATCCGGGAAATTCTGGAAGAGAGAAAACATTAAAATATGCAATATGCAAATGTAATTATAGACATCTCCCACGAGAAGGTTGACAGGCCATTCCAGTACAGGGTGCCGGAAAGGCTTATCGGAAACCTTCAGGTCGGTGACTGTGTGACCATACCCTTTGGACGTGGCAATACCCCAAGAAAGGGCTATGTGATCGAACTCACTGACAGAGCGGAATTTGATGAAGACAGGATCAAGGAGATAATCTCCGCATCGCCTGAGATCGTCTCGGCGCAGGATATATCACTTAAGCTTGCAGCATGGATGAAGAGCCACTACGGCTCCACGATGATAGCAGCGCTTCGTACCGTCCTTCCGTCAGGGAAAAAACAAAAGCGGCAGACTCATAAGTTTGTATCCCTGCGTTTGCCGGAGCGGGAAGCGAGGGATGCGTATTTTGAGAGCATCCGGAAAAAACAGAAGGCCAGGGAGAGGGTTCTTTACCAGCTGCTTGAGAACACCGGAGAGAGGATTCCCTACGAGCTCATAACCGGGAAGCTGAATGTCAGCGCAGCTACACTGACAAGCATGAGCAATGCAGGTATCATCAAGATAGAAGAAGAGGAATATTTCAGGAACCCTGTAGCCGGCAGGACAGACAGATACGGGGACAAGGTACTGAGCACTGAGCAGCAGGCAATTGTAGACGGAGTGATTCGTGACTATGACGCCGGAAGGAGAGATACCTACCTCATCCATGGAATAACAGGAAGCGGCAAGACAGAGGTGTACATATCTCTGATCGACGGCTTTATAAAGAGAGGAAAACAGGCTATAGTTCTTATTCCCGAGATAGCCCTGACCTATCAGACTCTGATGAGGTTTTACAGGCATTTCGGGGACAGGGTTTCGGTAATGAATTCATCTCTTTCTCCCGGAGAAAAATTTGACCAGATGGAGAGGGCAAGGTGCGGAGGCATCGACATCATAATCGGACCGAGATCAGCTCTTTTCACACCCTTTCCAAATACAGGGATAATAATAATTGACGAGGAGCATGAGAGCACCTATAAGAGCGAAACGATGCCCAAGTACCACGCAAGGGAGACTGCGGTTGAGCTGGCAAGGCTGGTGCCGGGCGGAGCCTGTGTCGTTCTTGGCTCGGCCACGCCTTCACTCGAAGCCTACTACAGAGCCAGGTCCGGAGAGTACCGTCTCTTTGAACTGAAGAGAAGGCTCACGGGCGGAACACTTCCGGAGGTTGAGATAGCAGACCTTCGGCAGGAGCTGCGCATGGGGAACCGATCCATCTTTTCCAAAAGACTTCAGGAGCTGATGGAGGAAAAACTCTCAAGGGGAGAGCAGGCTATGCTCTTTATAAACAGAAGAGGGCTGGCGGGCTTTGTATCCTGCAGGTCATGCGGGCATGTGTTCAAGTGTCCGCACTGTGATGTATCCCTGTCGGAGCACAGAGGCGGAAGGCTTGTATGTCACTACTGCGGCTATGAGGAGCCGATGAAAAAGATATGTCCCGAGTGTTCCTCAAGGTATGTCTCATCCTTCCGGGCGGGAACGCAGCAGATCGAGGATGAGGTGAAAAAATTCTGGCCGGGGGCACGGGTCCTTAGGATGGATGCAGACACCACAAGGACCAAGGGGAGCTACGAGAAGATACTGTCTTCCTTTGCCAACAGAGAGGCTGATGTCCTTGTGGGCACACAGATGATAGTCAAGGGACACGACTTCCCTGATGTCACACTGGTGGGGATACTTGCTGCGGACATGTCGCTCAATGCCAGCGACTACAGGGCGTCAGAGCGCACATTCCAGCTCCTTACACAGGCCGCAGGAAGAGCAGGCAGGGGTGAAAAGAAAGGCAACGTCGTCATCCAGAGCTATCAGCCCGATCACTACAGCATAGTTGATGCGTCAAAACAGGACTATGAGTCCTTCTACGAAGAGGAGATCGCCTACAGGGATCTTTTGCGATATCCTCCTGTCTCGCATCTTATGTGCGTGCAGCTTCAGTCAAAGGACGAGGATGAGGGCATGAGATTTGCCGTAAGGCTCCGGGCGATAATGGAGCAGCACGGGGATAAAGGCGCAGTATTCATCGGTCCTGCAATGGCTTCGATCGGAAAGATAAACGATGTTTACAGAATGAACATCTATGTAAAGCACGATGATTACGAGGAGCTTGTCCGCCTAAAGGACATAGCGGAG
>JAILJR010000075.1 GCA_024694565.1 Butyrivibrio sp.
AGGATAAGAAATAATGGGAATATACGATACACTTAACACTCAGCAGAAAAAGGCGGTTCTTCAGACTGATGGACCGGTGTTGATACTTGCCGGTGCAGGAAGTGGCAAGACCAGGGTTCTGACTCACAGGGTTGCCTATCTCATCGATGAATGCAGCGTTAATCCGTGGAATATAATGGCAATAACATTCACCAATAAGGCAGCAGGCGAGATGAGGGAGAGGGTTGACAAGATAGTGGGCTTTGGCTCTGAGAGCATATGGGTTTCAACCTTTCATTCGAGCTGTACAAGAATACTCAGGCGCTATGCCGATAAAATCGGCTATAGCAATAACTTTACCATTTACGATGCAGATGATTCAAAAACACTAATGAAGGATATCTGTAAGAGGTTCCAGCTTGAGACAACTACTCTAAAGCTCAGGCAGATAATGGGAGCTATATCGAAATGTAAGGATAATCTGGTCAGCTGCGAGGAATATGCAAGGTCAGCAGGGAATGACTTTGTGAAGAGTAAAATTTCAAAGGCCTATACGGAATACCAAAGCGCTCTTAAAAAGAACAATGCATTTGATTTTGATGACCTTATATTTAAAACAGTTGAACTCTTTAACAATAATCATGATGTACTGGAATATTATCAGGATAGATTCAGATATATTATGGTGGATGAGTACCAGGATACCAACAATGCTCAATTTGAACTCATTAGGCTCCTTGCAGACAAGTACAAGAACCTTTGCGTAGTGGGTGATGACGACCAGAGTATTTATAGATTCAGAGGAGCCAATATAAGAAATATTCTGGACTTTGAAAAAGTGTATAAGGACTGCACGGTAATAAAACTTGAACAGAATTACAGATCAACGCAGCAGATTCTCGATGCTGCAAATGCTGTTATCTGCAACAACCGCGGGCGCAAGGAGAAGGCTCTGTGGACAGATAACAAGGACGGAGAAAAGGTTCATCTGAGACAGTTTGATACAGCCATGGATGAAGCAGAGTATATAGCTTCGGATATTGGCAGACTAAAGAGAAAAGGCTCTTTGTCCTACAGTGATACGGCGGTATTGTACAGAACAAATGCCCAGTCCAGGCTCTTGGAAGAGAGATTTGTATATGAGGGGATTCCCTATGACATCGTTGGAGGAACAAATTTCTATTCAAGACGGGAGATAAAAGATCTTCTGGCTTATTTAAAGACAATTGACTCCGGAATCGATGACATTTCTGTAAAGAGGATAATCAATGTTCCAAAGAGGGGGATTGGTGCTACTACAATTGAAAATGTTCAGAGCTATGCAGATGAAAGGCAGATAAGCTTTTTTGAAGCACTGTGTGAAGCAGAGCAGATAGTTTCAGTGTCCAGAGGCACAACCAAACTTCTTGACTTTGTGACCATGATAAGGGCTTTTCGAACTAAGCAAAAGAGCATGTCCCTTGAGGAGCTGTTAAAGGATGTCATTGATGTCACAGGATATATGAATTATTTGAAGACAATCGATGACGATGATGACAGCGGAGATAATGACAGAGCACAGAATGTATTTGAACTCATAACCAAAATTACAGCATATGAGGAGAACGAGGAAGTGGAAGAACCAACTCTCACAGGTTTTTTGGAAGAGGTGGCTCTTGTTGCAGACATAGACAGGATTGGCGATGATACAGAAAAAGTTCTTCTCATGACACTGCACTCAGCCAAGGGACTTGAATTTGAAAATGTATACCTTGCAGGCATGGAGGAAGGAGTATTTCCTGGATTTATGACCCTTCAGTTTGAGGATTCTGATCCTGAGGGAATTGAAGAGGAGCGGCGCCTTGCATATGTGGGAATTACAAGGGCAAAAAAGAATCTCACGCTGACAGCTGCAAAACGAAGGATGGTAAGGGGCGAGACACAGTACAATCGCTTAAGCAGGTTTGTTCAGGAAATACCCGGTAATCTTCTTGATAAAGAAAAACCAGTGAGTGCATCATCATTTATGTATGATGACGGGGATTCGATAGATGATTACGAGGGCGTTGAGAGCACTTATGGAAACAGGTCTTCCTTCAAAGATGATGATGAGGGATATTCTGGAATTAAACCTGCCTACGCCAAGGGGCTTAATAAAAATAAAGATGTTCAGGGAAATTCAGAAAAGACAGAGCTTGCTAAAACATATAAGCTAAAGGCAACGCCAAAGCCGAAAAAGACGGCACCGCGACTTAAACCGGAAAAGCCATACATCGCAGGAGCCGGAGCAACCCATTCAAAGGGCTCTCTTGCGGGGATTTCTAAGGGGATGCCACTGAAGATGCAGGCGCCCGACTATGCAGTAGGAGACAGAGTATCCCATGTTAAATATGGAGAGGGAACTGTAGCTTCTTTGGAAGAGGGTCCAAGAGATTATAAAGTTACCGTCTTATTTGATGAATGTGGGCAGAAGATCATGTATGCAGCATTTGCAAAACTGAAGAAAGTATAAAGCTGTTACTTGAAGTATGTACACATTTTGAACTTTTGGCACCTATATCATTGTATAAAAAAAATGTAACTGTGGTATACTGTTTATACAAAACAAATTATATGGAGGAGCTACAAATGGAAGTAAAATCTAAAATTGATGACCTTATTGAAATGACACGTATTAATGATCTTCTGGAAAAGAAAGAGACGGACGATGCCAATAAGCCTTCCACTGTGATCCTTTGGGTCCTTGCAGTTATTGGCGCAATTGCAGCTGTGGCATGTATTGCCTATCTGGTATATCGCTATATGACTCCTGCTTTCGAGGATGATTATTATGACGATGATTTTGATGACTTCGAAGATGATTTTGAAGATGAGGATTTCATCAAAGAAAGTTGATTTGTAAGTGAAAAAGAAAGAAATAATACAGGGGATTGTAAAAAAAGTTGAATTCCCTAATAAAGGAATAGTAATGACTGATGAAGGGAAGGTCGTTGTAAAAGGCGTCCTTCCCGATCAAAGGGTTTCTGTTCAGATTCAGAAAGTGAGGAAGGACAGAGCTGAAGGGAGGTTACTTGAGGTCATAGAGGAACCTTCAGACGCAGTTGAGAGTCCATGTATTCATTTTGGAAAATGTGGTGGATGTAGTTATCTTACGATGCCATATGTCAAGGAACTTGGACTCAAGGAGCAGCAGGTTAAGACTCTTCTTGCTCCAGCGCTTGAAAGACAGTCATGCAAATTTACATGGGAGGGTATTAAGACCAGCCCTGTTAAGTTTGCATATAGAAATAAAATGGAATTCACCTTTGGAGATGAGGTGATGGGCGGTCCCCTTTGTCTTGGGATGCATAAGAGGGGGAGCTTTTATGATATTATCACAGTAAGTGGGTGTCGTATTGTGGATGATGACTACAGGACGATTCTCTCATCTACTGTGGATTTTTTTGCGCCTATGTACGAGAGGGGGGAGATCTCTTTTTATCACAGGATGAAGCAAGAGGGGTATTTAAGACATCTTCTTGTCAGAAAAGCTGTGAAGACAGGAGATATCCTTATCGATATTGTAACTACCACGCAGGAGGAGCATGACCTTACAAAGTACAGGAACATGCTGCTGTCGCTTGATCTAAACGGAAAGATATCAGGTATACTTCATACCAAAAATGATTCACTGGCTGATGCCGTCATAGATGAGGGTACTGAGGTGCTATATGGACAGGACTTTTTTTATGAGCACCTTCTGGGACTGAAATTCAGGATCACCCCTTTTTCTTTTTTTCAGACAAACAGTTTAAGCGCAGAGGTGTTGTATCAAACAGTGAGAGGATATATCAGAAGCCTTCATGATCAGAAAAAGATAAGAGAAGATCAGGTCATATATGATCTCTATTCTGGCACTGGGACCATTGCTCAGCTTCTTGCACCGGTTGCAAACAAGGTGATCGGAGTTGAGATTGTTGAGGAAGCTGTTGAAGCCGCAAGGGAAAATGCCAGATTAAACCGATTGGATAATTGTGAATTCATTGCAGGAGATGTCCTCAAGGTCTTAGATAATATAGAGGACAAACCAGACATTATAGTTCTTGATCCACCCAGAGACGGAATCAATCCAAAGGCTCTGCAAAAAATAATAGATTATGGTGTTCCCTACATGATATATGTATCCTGCAAGCCTACATCCCTGGCAAGGGATCTTGAAATCCTTCAGGGAAATGGATATGAAATGACAAGAGCTGTTGCTGTAGATCAATTCCCCTGGACAAATCATGTTGAGACGGTATGTTTATTGTCCAAACTTCATGAGGCAAAGCATCATGTCAATGTTAAGCTAGATATGGATGAACTTGATCTTACAAGTGCTGAAGCT
>JAILJR010000083.1 GCA_024694565.1 Butyrivibrio sp.
TGTCTGAGCAGCTGTGGAAACACGGGTGTAAGTGTAGCATTTCTTCTTTTTCAATCTCTCACCCCCTTTCGTATGCCCATCGTCACACAGTCCGCTGTCCTTTCATTATGTCGGGGATATCCGCTTTTGTAAGCGGGCGATTTGCACGAGTTGATGTTTTTTTCTTTGTGCGCTTTGTATGGAAAACTGCCGATAGCCCTAAAAGCCATCGGCAGCATCTGATTCATTCTCCGGATTCTTTTGTGTCCTTTTCCTTAAGCTCTGCCAGAATCTCCGGACCGTATTTCTGGATCATTCGCGCCAGAAAATCCGCGCACTGCTCCATGTTCAGCCTCGCCTCTTTTTCTGTCAGGCGGCCGTTGTCAACCAGAACATAACCTTCCATACATAGGGCACTTCCATCTCGTTCTCGGAGGCAGAGCCATAAAAAACGGATTCCCTCTGCCGGATGTGGCTCTTCCTCTCACATCCCAGTCAAAGAAAATCCGTGGTTTTAAACCCTTAAGGCAAAAAATAATGATAATCTACATTTTGCAAACGGCCTGTTTGGTATAAAGTTTTTTCTATACTCTAAGAATATAATTATCTCTTAAGTCATTCTTTTATTGTTGTTCATAATATTCACATAGCATTTTCTCCGCCCGAATTGCCTTCTCATGGGGAGGCACATTAAGACACTTCGCATTGATCTGCAGCAAAATCTCCCGAAGAATTTCAAGGTCTAACCTGTTTACGGCAAGGCAGAAGAATTCGATCTTGCTCCCGTCATCGTAGGACTCCAGCAGCTGTTCTAATATTTTCTTCTTTTCACGCTGCTCGGCATGATAGGCATCCATTCCGATTTCTTTTGCTTTCTGCATATCCCGTCTTTGATTCCTGTGCAGCACAAGAGTATCGTAGCTGTCAAAACCGTCATAATGCTTGCACGGATACTCAGGACATTCAAAGCAGTACTGGATATTTCCATGCTTTACGCTGCAAGGATCCATCGAACAGCTCTTCGCACAAAAGCTGTCTTTAAAGCAGCCGTTGCAGTGACCTTGTAGACGGTATCCACACAATCCGCAGTTCAGACCGCAAAGAGAAAACAAATCGTTCGTTCTGTTGAAATCTTTAAGGCTCATAGCGTTCTTTTATTTCTGCGAATTGCCGCAAGCGCATCCATATCCCCATGCTTGATCTCATTGTCGAGCGCAGCCACGATCCTGTCCTTGCGGGCGAGTAAATTCGGACCTGTCAGGTTTTTCCCTGACACAGTGTGGTGCGTAATAAATGTGCAGTCACAGGTCAGGTGTTCTACAAAAGTCTTAAGCTCTATCAGCATTTCTTTCTCACTTAAAGGCTCAAATTCTCCATGTTCTGCCTCTTCCAGAAGAGGCGTTCCGGGGAAGAGCGTCAGGCCGCCGGTGCCTACCAGCATTGGTTTGCACTGGCTGAAGATTTCAGCAGAATGGACAGCGTGTTCGCGGCTGTATTCTCTGCCCGCCACACCGTTCAGGAATGTCATCCAGTAATCGACACCCGCATCTTCGAGTTTATGACATTGTTCAAGGATGTCTTTTGCATGATACCCTTTGTTAATACGGTCAAGCGTCCAGTCATCGCCGCTCTCCACACCGAGAGATATCTCGCTCATACCAAGCTCTTTCAGACTTTTTAACTGTTCCACGGTCTTATTCTTCAGATCGGAAACACGTCCCTGCGTATATATAACCTCAATCTCAGGGAGGTATTTTTTTATCATTTCCAATATCGGAGCAAGCTTGTCATAGGTCATGCACAGAGGATTTGCGGAAAGGAGTTGGATCGTCTTCGCATGAGGATCCATCTCCTTCAGTTCCTTGAGGTCTTCCTCGATCCACTCCATTGGAGACATCTTGAAAGGCACATCCTTGTACATCGTGCAGAACTTGCACTTGTTGTGTGTGCAGCCCTGCGTTATTTCCAAAAGCGGCCACGTGGGCCAGTAGGGGTTTCTGTATACGGTTCCTGTAAAATGCATAATCTCTGCCTCCAATCAACAGCCATAGCCTCTTGCCAGTTCATTCACGATATCCTCACAGGAATCGATGGACTTAATAAGGCTTGCCGCGCTCGATACCGTATTGATGCCCGCATCCATATCGCCCTTTAACATACCGAAGAAAAAACTGCCTGTGGAAGGTTTCATGTTGCCCTTGTTGTTTTCTTCAATGGCTTCCTTTGCTACCTTGTGCGGTGTGCAGCGCCATTTGAGATATCCGTCCGCTTCGGTCAGAACAATCAATTCATCCGCGCTGGTATTCAGAATATCTTCCTTTGTTGCCTGTGCGGCTCTGCATTCCTTAGAAAGCACAAAGCGTGTCCCGGCGTAGGCACCTTCCGCACCGACACAGGCACTTGCCTTAGCCATAGCTTCATTGACGATGCCGCCGGCCGCAAGAACAGGAATACCGACAGCTTCTGCAATCAAGGCAGTCTTGACCATCGTTCCGGTAGCTTCTACGGGCATACCGCCGCCTTCATCGCAGCCAGTCGCCACAAGGATATCCACGCCTGCCGCCTCTGCTGCCTTTGCCGATGCCACAGTTGGATACATATCACGGTAAACCACTTTAAATCCGGCATCCTTCCATTCATGGATCTGGTCTGCGTCAATCGCTCCGATTGCAGCCAGAACGGGTACTCCTTCTTCCTTGCACACCTCGATGGTTGCTCTGGAAAAGCCCGCCCCATCGAAAGCGGATGTCATGACATTCATGCCAAAGGGTTTATCGGTCAGTTCCCTGGTTTTGCGGATAACTTTGCGCATTTCCTCCGCTGTTTCCTCTGGCGTGGCTTTTCCTGTTTCAAACCCGGCGTTAAAGCCGAGGATGCCGAGTCCTCCTGCATTTGATACTGCAGCTACCAGCTCCGGTGATGTGATCCAGGTCATGGGCGCCTGCACCACGGGTTTTGTAATTCCTAAAATCTCACATACTCTGTTCATTGATAGTTCCTCCGTTTTCTAAAGTTAATAAGGGTAATGTAAACAGCTTTGTACCGAGTTTCATTTTTCTTATACGTCGCTCCAGTCGAGCTTCATCTTATGTATGCTCAACATAAGGAATGACGCCGCAAGGATCACGCTGTACATCATGGCCGGCGGATAGACTGTCAAAGCAATGACCATACCGACGATTTTGATCCCTATGTCTATCCACAGCAGAATTCTGCGTTTTTTCAGCATATCCACTGATATTTGGGTTGATTCGTCTCCATGTTCAAGCACTCTGCTGAGCCATACATTTGATAGGGTTACAAGCAGAACAAATACTCCGTAAAACCCCTGTGTCACTTTATTGTTGAAATCATGACTGACAAGGTCTGTGGCATAGGGAATGACGGAACAGAAAAACAGCAGGATCAGCGTAACCCACAGAGTTTTGGCATTGATCTTCTCTATTGTTTCCCATTCATTGTGGATATTGACCCACATTGACCCAAGCCAGAAAAACGACAGCACATACGAAAAGAAACTGTACCGCAGTTCCCATAGAGCCGCCAGAGTGGGCGATTCGGGCTTTTCAAGTGCTAAAACCAGTATCGTCATTATGATGGCGAGTACCGCATCCGTAAAAGCCGCTACACGGTCTTTTTTCATTCGCACCCCTCCGATCACAGCTCAAAAACATACTCTTCAATAGGACGGCGCTTGTAGTGCCATGCGTTTGCCTTTGCCTTCTCATTTGGGTATCCAAGCCCCAGCATCATAACGGGGATCATGTATTCCGGCAGTCCGAAGGTATCCACCACGGTTTTCGAGTCGAAGCCTCTGATCCAAATCGTGTGGACGCCCAGCTCCTCCGCCTCATACATCATCGTAGTGGCCGCAATGCTGGCATCCTGCTCACCTGAATTGTAGTTCCGGTAATAGCGGTCGCCGGGATTCGTCCAAACTTCCCTTGCGTCATAGCAAACGAGTATCATCAACGGCACATTGTAGTGAAAATGCGTGACGGTTTTTAATTTTGCCAGACCTTCCTCGCTGCGAATGAGATAAAACTTCTGTGGCTGGTAGTTGCAGGCTGTCGGCACAACCCGTCCCGCTTCCAGAATCTTATCCAGCTTTTCCTGCTCTACAGGACGTGAGTCAAAGAAACGCTCTGAATATCTGTTTTTTGCAAGCTCTAAAAAATCCATCGTATAAACCTCCTCAAACGGCACGAAGCCGTTTTGTTATCTTGTTTATATTATATCCGGTCGCCTTGACAAATTGAAGCTACATAAGTATAATTATATAGTAAAATACTACATATTTTATTTTATGTAGCAAAGGAGATGTCGTTTTATGGCTGAAAGGACAAAAATCTGGATCGCCGATAAGATGAAAGGTCTGATGAAAAGAAAATCCATCGACAAAATCCGCATTACGGAGATATGCTCCGAGGCGGAAATTGAGCGTTCCACTTTTTATTATCATTTCAAAGACAAGTATGATCTTGTTGCATGGGTATTCTTCCATGATGCTTTTGAAACGGATATCCTGTCTGTTCAATCGGCAGCCGAGAGCATGAACAGGATGCGGAATGACTTCATATTCTACAAACGGGCATACGAGGACAATTCTCAGAATCCCCTCTGGCAATATATGCTTGAATACTTTGTAGAACGATATGCCGGAGAGGTGAAACGCATCACGGAGACAGAAATGCTTGATACACAAACTATGTACAGCATACGGCTTTACTGTTACGGTGCAGTCGGCATGACCAGAGAGTGGCTACTCACCGACAATATAACGCCGGCGGAGACAGTGGTGGAGATGATGTTTAACTCCATGCCGGAGAATATCAGAAGAATCTTTTTCAGCAAATAAAAAAAGACCTGTGAGCCTTCGAAGAAACTCACAGGTCGAAAAATCCATATCAAATTCTGCTTGTGTAGTCGAGGGAAATCCATTCCGCACTGCTCTTGAGCCGTCCCCAGCCTGCGGTCGAGCCTTTGTTGGATCTGACTTCCACGATGATGTACACGCCGATGAGGATATACTGCGTTCTTGCGTAGTCCGTTCCAGGTCCTTTGCGGATGTTAAGGTCGGAAATGCTGACCTTAACGAGGAACGTCGCAGCAGGAATTTGCTGTTCCTATGTGTTCTCGTGTTCCGATTTGTATTCTCGTATTGGTGTCAAAGCAAAATCTGTTCCAAAAGCAAGTATAGTACAAAAAGACCTGTGAGCGTCCGAGGATACCTACAGGTCAAAGTGATGATTTACTTTGTCATAAGTATTTCAGTTTAGATTTCCGTACTCCTCATCAGAAACAGGCTCAAGCCACTCATTGCTTGTACCTTCTCCGCTGATTTCAATGGCAAGAAGTCCTCTGGAGCCTTATTCTATAAGGTTTTTTGGCAAAATAATAGCGTAGTCACCCCCAGCTGTGATATAATTTATTTGTACACAAATTAAAATCCACAACATAGGAGTGCTACGCTATGAATAATATATCACAATCCGAGATACTTCTGCAAGATGCTGCGAACGAATTTGGCGCTTTTCTTCGAAAATAGTTACAAGTCACACCCTGACCAGAGGCAATATCTACATC
>JAILJR010000249.1 GCA_024694565.1 Butyrivibrio sp.
CAACGGTCTTAACTGTTATAACTTTCGCAGCACCGTCCCTGCCATTATATCTGTTGTAGGGAAGTACGCTCAGTTTATAGGTCTGACCGGGCATTGTCTGATCGTTCGTGACAATCGTTACTGCTCTTTCATATAGCGGCGTGCGACCAAAGCGAACATCAAGCTGACCAGTTGCATTTTTATTCTTGGAATCTGTCAGAATAAAACGCATGTCAGTCCTGTCATCATACATGCCTGTAAGAGTATACATAACCTGCACCCCATCCTTTGTGGAAGGATTGAGCAGTACTGAGGTTTTCTTAAGCGTGAGCTTGGGTGCGCTGTTGGTTATTTTATACTTAACCGTCACAGTTACCTTAAGACCCTCCGGCAGGTTATTGATCTCGGAATCATCAAGGACAGCATATACCTTAAATGAGCCTGTCTTTGTATTTGGTATCGTATTACTACATCTTATGTAGGTTTGATTTTCAACTACAAATCCCTGCTTTTCAAAACTGCCCGGATCAACAGGAATTACCTCTTTAACCTTAGGTCCGGTAAACGGAATCTGAAGCCTCTGCATCCTTGCATAATATGAATCAAATTCCAGAGTTCCCTCTACCTTCAGATCCTTAGCGCTAATCTTTGTTCCTGCAAATGCAACTGTCAGTACTTCAGATGGAGTAAGTTGCACTATATTGCCATAAACATTTGCCGTGATATTAAGACCCGTCGTAAATTTCTTTTTCATAAAGGCCGACAGCTCTTTTGATGTCATGTTAAGAACTTCGCTGTTTGCCTTGATATTGATGGATTTCTGGTCTTCAGCCACGGTTACGGTCGCATACTTATTGAGCTCTTCATCTGTGAGAGCTACACTTATGATCTTGTATTTTAAGTACTTGCTATCGTTTACGTTCTCTGTTCTTATGGTCACAGGAACAAGATTTTTAGCATTATAGATCTGAACCTTAACAGATGGCTCAGACAGATGCGCCTCAACTGAAGGAATGCGTTTTTGGTAAGCAAGGTGCATTCTGCCAATTACAGGGGTTTTAGACGGGTAATATGGATCATCCCTGTTGTAATACTTGATCAGGAGATCCATCTCAAATTCGTCATCTATATCCCCGATTGATAACATACAATCATTATTGAAGCGCCAGCAACGGGCTTCTGTTATGTTAACGAAATCATCGCTGCCGGGATATGCAAGTCCCCATCTGATCTTATAAAAATCCAGTTCATCAATACCAACTGTCCTGTTCTCTGTCTCATTTCCGGCTATGACAGAAGCAATTGAGACGGTGGTATTCATGTATCCTTCAACAGGCATGAACTCCTGCATCAAGGTGATGGCCTTTACATCATAAGCGTAGCCTTTCTTTACATTAAGTGTAAAGTATGCAGAAAGGTTGCTTCCGGAGATATTATTCCCGTCAATATCCTCAAACTGGTTCTTATACTCAGCGACAACTTTAAACTGACCCGGAACAAATACGGGTGAATATGTAAGATTAAACTTGTCTTTACGCTCTGTTCCATCATCGGATTTCTCATACAAAGGCCTGATGCCTCTGGTATAAGGATCTATTTCTTCTGTGACGTTGCCGTTTATTTCGTAGTACTTCCACTCAAGCTGACTGTAGTCAATAGACTTACCGCCCTCGAATGCATTAAGGGTAATGGGGTACACGTCACTTGACAGCATTTCAATATTGCGGTCACTTAAACTGCTTCCATAGTGTCTGATATCCAGCTTATCTGCCGGAGTTGCCACCTTTACTTTAAAAGAGTCATATAAAACGGGCTCTGTCTTGTTGTATCTTGCA
This sequence comes from Butyrivibrio sp., assembly GCA_024694565.1. Lineage (GTDB taxonomy): Bacteria > Bacillota > Clostridia > Lachnospirales > Lachnospiraceae > Butyrivibrio. Next base: position 1,815 of record JAILJR010000249.1, read on the forward strand.
ACAACATAAAACTCATCACCTTTTCCATAATCGAATTCATACTGATTAAATCGAAGATAACGCCATTCGTTGTAGTATCCCTTTGAAAAATATGCCCCGTTTAATGTTTCATTCAGTTTATCAGTGGAATTTGACAGTGAAATCCAATAGGAGAGGTATCGCGGGTCAAGTTCGGTCAGATTGCCATCTCCTGCTACGCCCCTGGCCAGCATTGATATTGATTCATTTATGACCAGGGCAGTTGTATCATTTTTGCCCATGGTTATTTCCCCGACAGGCTGATAATATTCCGGGTAAATTCTACAGGTTGTTACAGCACTTCCCGTTTGGTTATTTCCATCGGCATCAGTATATGAATTATCATAAATAGCTCTTACTTCAATTACTGTGCTTATATCAAAATCGGGTCCAAAGCACAGAGTTTTCTTTCTGGTATTCAGTTCCGGGTCATCTATTAAATATGCATAAGATGTGTTAGTCGGGTCCAGAACCTTATCATTTGTGATATCATACAATTCCCAGCTGAACCGCTCCTGAGCAGCCCCGCTTTCTGAAAACACATGAAATCGCAGATTTTTGGAGATATCAACTTTGCGTATCTCCATACTGTCTTCTCCGCTCTCGTAGTAACCAGAACCATCATAAACCTCGAGCCAGAACCAGTAGTTAGGCACAAATACTACGATTTTACATGTTGCATTATAGACGCCGCTTTCATCTGTGTAACTCGCTGCCAGGAAGAACTCTGTGGGTGGAAAGCTTTCCCAATCCCATGTGAAAGACAAACTGGCCATACCGTTGTCCAGCTTTTTAAGCGTCAGATTTTTAAGCTTTTCACTATCAAGCCCCTCTATACTGTAAGTGATGTTTTCTACAACAAGATCTCCCAGATTTTTACTCTGTAGGGCAAATTGATGTTTACTCGGCGAGTTGATTGTCATGGTGGAGTTAATAAAAGAAATACCTTTTTCTTCAACCACAGAATCCGCCAAAAGAGCTTCGTCAGCATCCTCAGTGATAATCTCTTCTTCCGGCACTTCCTCCAGCAGTTCTTCCGAATCCTCAATATCAGGAGTCTCATCATTATTTTCTGAGATGAGGGCATCAGAAGAATCCGTATCCTCTATAACAGAATCCGCTGTTTCTTCTTCCACTGCAACATCTTCAGCATCCACCTCATCGGATGAAATCCCAAAGTCTTCAGGCTCATAGTCTTCGCCGGTCAATGTCTCTTCGGCCTGCGAGAGCAGCGCCATCTGCCCTCCAACGGCCATGTCAGCAATAGGATTGTCATAGGCGCACACAGTAAAAGACATGCTCCATACCGTGGCGTACATAGCCAGTCCCAGGCGCGTCATTCGTTTAAGCAGCCGTCTTCCTAACATAGTCCTACCTCCTGTTCCAAAAAAACAATTAACAGGTAATCAAAAAAAGGTTGTCCTTTTTAATTGTAACAATAAAGCACCGAAGCATATATAGAATTGAAATAATCTTTGATTAAAATTTCATAAACGAAACCATATTAAAAAGCCAAGTTTCTTGCAGGATTAAAAACTTATTTTACTGTGAATATTTTCCCGCTTCCCGGCGCGGCTTCATCCATAACAAAATGCTCCAATCCCTCGCCGTTTTTGTAAAACATCCTTCCGAAAACCGAGTCAGAGACAAGATCTGACATAAGCGAAACCCATGTTCCCCCTCCATCCTTATTGATGACAAGAGTGTAACCGGCAGTCTCATCACTTCCAGAATCTTTCGAAACAATAGTGTCAGTGATCCCATTCCGGGTAACAAGGATCCTGTCAATCAGAAGAGGGTTTTCACCGTCGTCGGATAAGTTGTAGGAAGTATAGGCTTTGTAGGAGTCTTCCTCCTTTTCGATGATAAGATTTACCTCCTCTTCACCCAGCATGAATTTCCAGCCTGCCTTCCCCTGATTGTCACTGTACTCATTCCTGTCAAGCAGAACCGAATAGCCTTCTTTATACCTCTCGTCATCCTCATATCCAAAGCGTCCAAACCAGGGCGCTATTCCTGCCATATCTGCGGTTGCGATAAAGACCGGCTGAGAGGTCACCTCAGGGTACAATAATTCCAGTATTTCTTTTCCCTCTTCCTGTGAAACGCTGCCAAAGACCTCATCGGCCATGGCCGTACTCTTATCTTCCTGA